>VFKJ01001132.1 GCA_009885595.1 Myxococcales bacterium
AAGCAGCAGCTGATGTGGGACCTGCCACCGGCCGACACCTACGAGCTCAACCGCGCCATCTACGACGTGCCGCGCGACGAGTTCACCAAGCGCCTCAAGGAACTCACCGAGTTGCTCGAGCTGGGCGATCTCGTCAACAAGCCCACCCGGCAACTCTCCCTGGGCGAGCGGATGAAGTGCGAGCTGGCCGGCGCGCTGGTGCACGGACCCAAGGTGCTCTTCCTCGACGAGCCCACCATCGGCCTGGACGTCTCGATGCAGGTCTCGATGCGCAACTTCATCCGCAGCTACAACGAGCAGCACGGCGCCACGCTGATCCTCACCTCGCACTACATGGACGACGTCGCCGCGCTCTGCCCGCGGGTGATCGTGATCGACAAGGGCGCGCTCTCCTTCGACGGCAAGCTGGAAGATCTCGTCAAGCGCGTGCGGCCCGAGAAGCGCCTCACCTTGCGCTTCTCCGCGCCCGTGCCGCGCGAGCAGGTGGCTGAGCTCGGCACCGTGGTGAAGCACGAAGCCGTGGAGTCGGTGCTGCTGGTGCCCCAGTCCTCGATGAACGCCTCGGTCGCCCGCGCGTTGGCCACCTTGCCGGTGCTGGACTTGAACGTGGAGAACCCGCCGCTCGAAGAGGTGATGAGCGAGCTCTTCTCGCGCAGCCGCGCCGCTCGGGAGGCCGCGTGAAACCGTTCGCCACCCTGCGCGCCCTCCCCACGCTGTTGCGCATCGGGTTCGCCGAGGCGGTGGCCTACCGCGCGGAGATGCTGGTCTGGGTCTTCGCCACCACCATGCCGCTCATCATGATGATGCTCTGGACCACGGTGAGCGAAGCGGCGCCGGTGACGGGGCAGGGCGGCAAGTCCTGGGGCAGCGGCGCGTTCGTCGCCTACTTCCTCAGCGTCTTCATCGTGCGGCAGCTGATCTCCGCCTGGGCTGCCTGGGAGATCAACTTCGAGGTGCGCCAGGGGATGTTGTCGATGCGCCTGCTGCGGCCCATGCACCCGGTGCTGTCGTACGCGATGGCCAACCTCGCCTACATGCCGCTGCGCGCGGTGGTCACCTTGCCGGTGCTCGCGATCCTCCTGGTCACCGAGCTTGGCCGCATGACGTCGGACTGGAAGGTGTGGCTGCTCTGGCCGCTGGCGATGCTGGGCGGCTGGCTCATCACCTTCTTCGCCAACGTCGCCATCGGCGCCTTGAGCTTCTTCCTCGACAGCTCGATCAAGATCATGGACGTGTGGCTGGCGGCCTTCTTCGTCTTCTCGGGCTACCTCTTTCCGCTCGAGCTGTTCCCCCCCTGGCTGCGCACGGCGGCGCAGTGGCTGCCGTTCCGCTACCAGATCGCGCTCCCGGTGGAGCTGATGACCGGGCAGCTCGACGTCTCGGCCGCGCTGCCGTTGCTGGCGGCGCAGTTCGGCTGGGCCGCCGCGATGATCGCGATCTCGCTGCTCTTGTGGCGCGGCGGCATCAAGCGCTTCCAGGCGTTCGGGGGCTGACGAAGATGACGCGCTATCTCCGCCTGCTGGGTCTGCAGTTGCGCACCTCGGCGCTCCTCGCGGCGCAGTACCGCTTCGACTTCTTCGTCGACGCGATCATCTCCCTGTTCTGGACCGTGACCGCGGTGGTGCCCTTGTTCGTGGTGTACGGCGAGGCGAGCCGCCCCGGCATCCCCGGGTGGACCTTCGGGGAAGCGCTGGTGGTGACCGCCTGCTTCATCCTCCTCCAGGGTGTGCTCGACGGCGCCATCAACCCCGGGCTGCAGGCCGTGATCGATCACATCCGCAAGGGCACGCTCGACTTCGTGCTGCTCAAGCCGGCCGACGCGCAGTTCCTCGTCTCCACCTCGCGCTTCCAGTTGTTCCGCCTGTTCAGCCTCATCACCTCGGGGCTGGTCTTCGTGGCCGCGTTCGATCGCATCGGCCACGGGCCCTCGCCGCTGGGCGTCCTCACCGCGCTGGTGCTCTTCGC
>VFKJ01001239.1 GCA_009885595.1 Myxococcales bacterium
CCGCCGTACCCGTCGCGCCCGCCGTACCCGCGGGCCCGGTGAGTCCCGTGGCGCCCGTCGCCCCCGGAGCCCCGTTGCACACGAACGCCGGCTGCCCGCCGTCAACCGAGACCCGCACGCCGCCGTACTGGCACGCACCACCGTCGATGGGGCTGACGGTCACTGCGGCACCAGGGGCACCAGCCGGCCCGGGGAGTCCCGTGGAGCCCGGAGCGCCGGCGACGCCATTGCAGATGACCTGCGGTGAGCCGCCGTCCTCGAGCGTCAGGCGCACGCCGCCCGTCGCGCAGGGCGTGCCCGCAGGCAAGATGCTCATCACCACCGACGCGCCGCGCGGACCTGCGGGCCCGACGATGGCGCCGCCGTCGAGGATCAGCACCTGTCCCGGAGGGCCCTGTGGACCAACGGCACCCTCGGGACCCTGCGGACCGGGGGACCCGGCAGCTCCCGGCGGTCCCGCCGGTCCGGCCGCCCCCTCCGGTGAAGGACAGCCGAGGAGCACGGTGGCGACCAGGAAGGCGACGAGGAGACGGGCCATGGCAGCAGGGGTACACCGGAGAACCGCTCGAAGTGCAGACTTCCGCACCCGCTCAACCTCGCGCCCAGACCGGGGCTAGCATGGCGTGACATGACTCCTTTGGTGCCGCTGACCTGCACCCGCTGCGGCTCGTTCGTCCAGACGGCAGACGTACGCCTCATGTTCGACAAGCCGTTCTGCGCGACCTGCGCCGCGCGGCCCGACGTCAACTACCTCGAGGCTTTCCGGCTCAAGTACTGGGGCAAGCGCGATTCATGGGCCTGGCTCATCGGCATCGGCACGCCCTTCACCGTGCTCGCCATCGTCGGCGGCATCGCCAGCGAGGCCTGGCTGAGCCTGCCGGGCCAGCTCGCCTCGCTGGTCTTCGGGGTGGCCTTCTTCCTCGGTCAGCGCTGGGCCCGCTGGGGCATGCTCGCCGCGTTCACGCTCAACTTCCTGCCGCTGCTGCAGACGCCCGAGCTGGCCATCGTCGCCGTCATCAGCCTGCTGTTCGGCGCGGCGATCTGGGTGTCCATCATCACCAGCACCCTCAACAAGCTCTTCTTCAAGCTCGAGGTCTCCCAGAAGGAACTGCAGAAGGCGTGGGACCTCTTCGCCAACAACACCCTGGCGCGCGCCGGGTTCCTGCTGGGCATGACCTCGCTGCTGATGTGGCCGGTGGGCTTCCTGGCGCTGCCGGTGTCGATCGTCGGGCTCACCCGCGTCGATCCGAACGCGATGCCGCCCATCGGCCGGAAGGGTCAGGCGATCGCCGGCATCGTCTTTTCGAGCGTGGGCGTCATCGCGTCGCTGGCGATGGGGTTCTCGATGGTGGCCACGACGACGCGCTGAGGCGCCGCCGCGCGGTCTGACCGCTACTTCGTGGCGGTCTGCTTCTTCACCGCCTCGGCGCCGGCCTTCGCGGCGGCCTCGTCGAGATAGCGGGGGGCATCGGCCAGCGAGAGGTCGTCCTTGAAGCGGTAGAGCCGCGGCATGCCGGTGGGCACGTTGAGCTCGACGATCTCGTCGTCGCCGATCTTCTCGAGGTGCTTCATCAGCGCGCGCAGCGAGTTGCCGTGCGCCACCACCAGCACGCTCAAGCCGGCGCGCAGCTGCGGCACCACCGCGTCGTGCCACCAGGGCAGCACGCGGGCCACCACGTCCTTGAGGCACTCGGAGGCCGGCAGCGCGTCGGGCGCGAGCAGGCGGTAGCGGGCGTCCTTGCCGGGGTGGAACTCGTGATCCGGCGTGACCTTCGGGGGCGGCACGTCGTAGCTGCGGCGCCAGAGCTTCACCTGATCAGCGCCGAACTGCTGCACCATCTCCACCTTGTCCTTGCCCTGCAGCGAGCCGTAGTGCCGCTCGTTGAGGCGCCAGGTGCGCGCCACCGGCAGCCACACCTGGCCCGAGGTCTCGAGCGCGAGGTTGGCCGTGCGCACGGCGCGGGTGAGCACCGAGGTGTGGCAGACGTCGAAGTCGAGGCCCGCGCCCTTGAGCTGCGTGCCGGCGGCGCGCGCCTCGGTTTCTCCCAGTGGCGACAGGTCGACGTCGACCCAACCGGTGAAGAGGTTCTTCTCGTTCCAGAGGCTCTGGCCGTGGCGGACGATGACGAGGGTCGAGGTCATGGCGGCCGTATATCAACTGCGGCAGCATGGGGCCGTGCCTGATGCCGCTCCCCAGTCATCGAAGCGAAACGTGCTGCTGTTGGCGCTGCCGGTGGGGATCCTCGTGCTCTGCGCGCTCTTGATGCACTACCTGGGCGTCGTGCCGGACTGAGGCTCGCTGGACGAGGGACGGAAGCACGTTCACGAGGAAGGCTCTCACTCGGTTCCCGTGCTATCGCTCGCGTGCCCATGAACTCCCTTCCGCTGTGGGTTGCGCAGACGCTGGCTTCCGCTTTCCTGGCGATCCTCTTCCTGCAGTCCGGGCTGGACAAGGTGCTCGATTGGAAGGGGAACAAGGAATACCTCACCGGGTATTTCGCGAAGACGCCGCTGCGGCGCTTCAGCACCTTCCTGCTCTTCAACATCGCGGGGCTCGAGGTGCTGACGGGCATCGTGTGCGCGGCGGGGTGCGTGACGGTGCTGCTCACGCGCGCCTCCGGCATCGCGTTCGCCGGCGCGGCGCTCGCGGGGCTCAACCTGGTGAGCCTGTTCTTCGGGCAGCGGCTGGCGAAGGACTACGCGGGGGCGGCCGGCATGGTGCCCTACGCGATGTTCTCGATTGGCTCGGTGCTGCTGCAGGGGTTCAACCTCTAATGGGCTTCCGCTCGGTGCCACAGGTCGTCTTGCGCTGATGAGCCCGGGCACGAAGAACCTGCTGGAGCGTTCAGGGCCCGCCGTCCCGCGCGCCGCACTGCCCGTAGACCGGCAGCTGCCAGCTCGTCGTGACGCGGCCCACGGTCACCTTCACGACGCCAGTGGTGGGCGTGTTCGAATCGAAGGTGAACACCGTGGTGATGAGCCCCTTCTTCGTGGTGACGGTGCCGCTGTTCGGGTAGCAGTCGCCGCTCGCCCACTTGAGGTCGCCGAAGGTGACGGTGGTCGCGACCGCGTCGCCCATCAGGCCGATCATCCCGCTCGAGGTGATGGTCCCCGCGGCCCCGGCGATGGTCAGGCTGGTGAAGGTCCAGGTGTTGCTGCCGGAGGTGAGCGAGCCGGTGACGGTGAAAGTGGAGCCGTTGGTGGTGCTGAAGGTGACGCTGCCGCAGGCGGAGCCGCCGTCGAGGGGCGTGCCTCCGTCGGCGTCGAACCCGAGGTTGGCGCGCACGTTGCTCTCGATGGCGGTGGCGGTGGCG
>VFKJ01000955.1 GCA_009885595.1 Myxococcales bacterium
GCCGCACCCGGGTGACGGTCGGCCTGATGACCGCCGCCAAGCTCCTCTCCGTGGTGGAGCCCATCATCCGCTACGGGCGCGGCCGTTTCCGCGGCGGAGAGATGGGCACGCCCGGCACGCCCCGCCACGACCTCGGCCTGCAGCAGCGCGAAGACGTGCTCCACCGCCTGGTGGACATCTGGGCCACCGGCGAGGCCGCCGCCTCGATGGGCTTCACCGCTGCCCGCCTCTTCGACGACTTCGAGAAGCTCGAGCACCAGAAGGAAGCGCTCTTCGCCGAGCGCAAGATCACCAGCGGGCGCGCGCAGTTCAAGGCGATGAAGGAAGTGGAGGCGCAGGCCATCGAGTTCATCCGGCTCGCCGGCCTCCCGCCCGAGAAGCGCGACGCCGCCGCCTTCGAGAAGCTCGAGGCTGACGTGCTGGTGCAGTTCGTCGTCAAAGACGCGCTGGCGAACGTGCTGTGCCCGGCGACCAAGCTCTGGAACACCGGCCACGGCGCCAACATTCTGCGTGAGGCGGTCAGCCTGATGGGCGGCTACGGCATCACCGAAGACTGCCCGGGCTTCCTCGGCCAGAAGTGGATGGATGCGCAGCTGGAGGCCACCTACGAGGGGCCGGAGGCCGTGCAGCGCAGGCAGCTCACCGTCACCATGACGCAGGAGGTGTTCCTCGCGCAGCTGCAGCAGTGGATTCTCGAGCTGCGCGCGGTGGGCAGCAGCCGCCCCGGCACCGGCGCCTGCACCCTGGCGTCCGCGATGGAGCTCTGGGTGTGGACGCTGCGACACCTGCTGAACACCAACGACGCCGCGGGCAAGCCGCTCTACCACGAGCGTCGTCAGGGCGTGACCTTCGCCATGGCCGACGCGCTGTGCTGGCTGGTCGCGTCGCGGCTGCAGATCGCAGACCTGGTGATCCTGGAAGAGAAGGGCCAGCAGTCAGCGGCGCTCGTCGACGCATTGCCGGGGCTGGTCAGCTTCTTCACCGACCTCTGCCACGTGCAGGCGGCGCGCGCGGCCGGCGAGGTCGGGCGCATCTGCGCCGAGCTGGTGCACGGCTACA
Organism: Myxococcales bacterium; assembly: GCA_009885595.1. Taxonomy (GTDB): domain Bacteria; phylum Myxococcota; class Myxococcia; order Myxococcales; family Myxococcaceae; genus Archangium_A. The sequence goes on from VFKJ01000955.1 coordinate 1,060, forward strand.
ACCGCCACCCCACCTGGGACTGCGCCACCTGCCTGAAGGCCGACGAGGTGGAGTCGCTCGAGAGCTTGATGCCGGGCTTCGGCGCCTGCGCGCGCGGGCTCGATGACGTGGTGGAGAACGATGGTTCCCACGCGGAGAAGGCCGGGCCCTGCGTGAAGTTCACCGGGCTCGAGGGCTTCACCCGCTTGCGCACCAAGCTCGACGGCTGCCTCACCGGCGCTCGCCTCGCGAAGGACCGCGCGGCGCAGGCGCTGGCGCACGTGATGATCCCCGAGGCCCTGGACTACCCGCGATGACGGAACCGACCCCCGAGCGCCAGCAGATGGGTGTGGACATCGCCTGTGTCGGCTTCGGCCCGGCCATGGGCGGCTTCCTCACCACCTTGTCCCGAGGGCTCGAGCCGAAGCCGGACGGCACGAGCGCGATCTCCAGCAAGGCCGTGCCCGGCATGCCGCTGCAGGTCGTCTGCTACGAGCGCGCCGACGACGTGGGCTTCGGCGTCTCCGGGGTCGCGACCCGCGCTCGCAGCATCCGCGCCTCGTTCCCAGACCTGCAGCCCTCGAGCATTCCGATGGCGCACGAGGTGAAGAGCGAGAAGCTCGTGTACCTGCTGGACCCGGGCAAGGCGAGCCGGCGCTCCGCGGTGCTGCGAGCTGGCGACCTCGCGCTGCGCGCCACCCGCTGGATGCTCCCCTTCCGCGAGCACGCGCTGGAGCTGCCCTTCATTCCCCCGTTCCTTCGCAAAGACGAAGGGCTGCTGCTGTCGATCGGCCAGTTCAACCAATGGGTCGGCGCGCAGGTGATGGCGGCCGGGCAGGTGCAGCTGTGGCCCGGCACGCCGGTGAGCGGTCCGCTGGTCGAAGAAGGCAAGGTCGTCGGCATTCGCCTGGTCGATCAAGGCACTGATCCGAACGGCAAGCCCGAGGGTGGCTTCACGCCGGGCATGGACATTCGCGCGGCCCTCACCGTCGTCGGCGACGGACCGGTCGGCCCGGTGGGCGCGAAGCTCGACGAACAATTCGGAATGCCCGAAGGCCACCAGCAGCAGGACTGGGCGGTGGGCATGAAGATGGTGCTCGAGCTGGCGCCCGATTCGCCGCTGAAGCCGGGCACCGTGATTCACACCTTCGGCTACCCGGAGCCGGAGATCTTCGGCTTCCTCTACGTGCACGCCGACCGCCTCGCCTCGGTGGGGATCTTCGTCCCGTCGTGGCTCGACAGCCCGATTCGCACCAGCTACCGCTACCTCCAGCATTGGATGATGCACCCGTACCTGTGGCCTGGCCTCAAGGGCGCGACGATGAAGTCGTGGGGCGCCAAGACGCTCCAGGAATCGGGCCGGCGCGGTGAGCCGCACCTGGTCGGCGATGGCTACGCGCGCATCGGCGAAGGCTCGGGCAGCACCAACGTGCTGACGGGCTCCGGCGTGGACGAGGCCTGGGCGACCGGCGTGCACCTGGGCGAAGGCGTGTTGGAGTTGCTCGGCTCAGACCAACCCTTCACGCGCGAAAATCTCGAGAAGACCTACGTGCGCAGGCGCCGCGAAGGCTGGCTCGAGAAAGAGAGCCAGATCGCCAAGAAGGCGCGCGACGGGTTTCACTACGGGCTCGTCTCCGGCCTGCTCGGCATGGGCCTCACCGGGATGACCGGGGGCACTTTGAATTTGCCCGGCGGCGCGCACGCGGCAAGGCGCCCTCCTTCGCTCGAGGCGTATTACCGCGGGCGGATCCCCGAGCAGGAGCTGGCGGCGATCCGGAAGGCGTGCGCGGAGAAGGGCGAGTCGCTGCACGACGCCGTGATGGATCGCGCCGGGTGGCCCGCCATTCCCTTCGACGGAAAATTGCTCGTCTCACACCAGGACGCGCTGCTGATGGGCGGCAAGGTGCAGGCGCCAGCCGGCTACGCCAATCACGTCGTCTTCCTCGACCCGAGCGTGTGCAAGGGCTGCGGCGAGCAGGTGTGCATCGAGGTGTGCTCGGGCCAGGCCCTGATGCCCGGCGACGGCGTGCCGCGCTTCGACCGCGAAAAGTGTGTGCACTGTGGTGCGTGCATCTGGAGTTGCACCCAGCCCCGCCCCGGCGCTCCGCACCGCGGCAACATCGAGTTCCGCGCCGGCGCTGGCGGACTTCATTCAGCAGAGAACTGAGGAGGTCGAACAATGAGTTTTCACCTGGTGGTGTGCGGCAGTCTGGTGCCCGACCCGTTGCAGACGTTGGAGCCGGTGATGGGTCCCGACGGGCCCGCGCTGAAGAACGAGCTGATGTTGCCCGCGGTGCTCGACCCCTGGGCGGGGCACGCCCTCAACGAGGCGGCGAACCTCGCCAAGAAGGTGCCGGGCAGCAAGGTCTGGCTGGTGAGCCTCGGGCCCAAGGCCAAGCTCCAGCAGCTGATGATGTCGATCGCGCAGAAGGTGCCCTTCGAGCTGGTGGCGCTCGACGGCCCGGCGCGCGGCTTCACGGATTCCTGGGAAGTGGCCGAGGCGCTCGCCAACGCCATTCGCACCATCCCCGGGCTGGATCGATCGCGGCTGCTGCTCTTCGGCGGCTGCTCCTCGGCCTCGCGCGACGGCGGGGTGACGATGCAGATGATCGGTGAGCGGCTGGAGATCGTCGATCAGTTCCTCGGCGTGGACGAGCTCCAGCTGCAGGCTGACGGCTCGCTGCGCGTGCTGGAGCGCGTCGAGGGTGGGCAGTACCTCGCCTCGGTCGTCACCGGCCCGCCGATGGTGGCCGCCTGGGCCACCGGGCACCTGCCGGAGCCGCCCAGCAACCCGCAGCTGGGAATGCAGAACATGCGGACCATCATGCCCGCGCTGATGAAGGCACCGGCGGTGAAGCTCGGCACCGGCGGCGTGGAGTTCGCCGAGGTCGAGCTGCCTACGCAGCGGCGCGAGACCCGCATCGTCAAGGACGCCAAGCCCGAAGAGATCGCCCAAGAGCTCGTTGCCTGGATGAAAGGCTGAACCATGGAAAAGGTACTTTTTCTCGCCCACACCGAAGCGGATGGAACGCTCTGCACGGCCGCGCGGCAGGCGCTGGAGGCCGCGAGCTCGTTGAGCAAGAGCATGAGCGGCTCGACGCTGGTGGTCGGCCTCTGGGGTGAAGCAGTGCAGGCCGCGGCGGACAGCGTGGCGGGCTGCGGGGCCGCGTTCTTCGGCGTCACCGGGAAGGACTTCGACGTGCCTCGCTACGCCAGCGACGCGGCGGCCGCGGAGGCGCTGGTGAAGAGCTCGGGCGCGACGCTGGTGATCGCCCCGGCGACCTCGCGCGTCTCACGGGCGCTGCCCGGCGTGGCCGTGCGGGTCGGAGGGCGCATCGAGACGCACGTGGCCGCGTTGGCGGCGGCCGGCGAGAAGGTGCAGGTGAAGCGCTGGTACTACCGGCAGCGGCTGCAGGCGACGATGTCGCGCGCGCACCGGCCGTGGTTCCTGGTGGTGGACTCGGGCGTGTTCGGCGCGTGGCAGGGCGCGGCGGGGAAGGCGTCGGTGACGACGGTGGCGGTGTCGCTCCCCGAGGGCAGCAAGCGCACGCGCACCGAAGGCGTGTTGGCGGCGACCACCAGCGTGCAGACCATTCGTCCCGACGCCGAGCTGCTCTTCGTCGCCGGCGCCGGGTGGACCAAGAAGCAGGCCGACGGCCAGGTGCACTCGAAGCAGGGGGAGGAGTTGATCCTCGACTTCCTCAAGCACTCGAAGGCGTCGCTGGGCGGCAGCAAGTCGCTCGTCGATCTGAGCGGTGAAGGCCGGGCGGTGCTCTCGTTCATGACGCACATGAATCAGGTCGGCCAGACCGGCTCGAGCCCGAGGCACAACAAGGGCCTCTCCACCTGCTGCCACGGCGAGGAGCCGCACGCGGTGGGCTGGCGGTTCATCAACGAGCGCCGGGCCATCAACAAAGATGCCGCGTGCGGTTGGGCCCGCGGCAAGGCCGACGTGGTCTATGTGGCCGACGCC
>VFKJ01000687.1 GCA_009885595.1 Myxococcales bacterium
GGAAAGCGCCTCACCCTTTTCAGTGCGGGAAGAACCTCCTCCAGTGGCCGGGCCGCCTAACGCAGCTCGATCGGATCAAGACATTGAGCCAGCTGAGAACTGGTTGCCCAAGTCGCTGTTGGCGTGGAGGCGCCTTTTCGCGCCGCGTGCCACGCTCTCTGGGCCATGAGGCCCGACGAGGTGAAGCTGCTGGTGGTCGACGACAGCGCGATGATGCGAAGGCTGTTGCGGCGCTTGATGCATGGGCTCGGCATTCGCTTCATCGATGAAGCGCCTGACGGAGCGGCCGCGCTCGAGCTCTTCCTCAAGACGCCCTACGACGTGGTGCTCACCGACTGGAACATGCCGGTGCTCACGGGACTCGAGCTGGTTCAGAAGATTCGCCACGGCGGGCTTCGAAGCGACACCGCGGTGATCCTCTTCACCGGCGATGTCTCAGCGCGAAACATGCTCGACGCGCTCGAGGCCGGCGCCACTGACTTCGTGAACAAGCCCTTCGTGGCGGGGATCGTCTGCGAGAAGGTGCTGCGCATCCTGGCGCTGCTCCCGCGGGAGAATCCGACGAGCGTTTGACCCCTGAACGTCGGGCCCCGACGCTCGCAGCCGCCTTGAAATCGAAGGGCGAGGCCGTCATAAGCGGCGTCGCTGGTTCCTTTTCAGGGAGAAGAACCCATGGCTCGAGAAGTCGTCATCGTCGGCGCGGCCCGTACCGCGGTTGGAGCATTTCAGGGTGCGCTGTCCTCCATGACCGCCCCGCAACTCGGCGCGGTCGCGATCAAGGCGGCGCTGGAGCGCGCCGGGGTGAAGCCCGAGCTGGTCGAACAGGTGATCATGGGCAACGTGCTCACCGCGGGGGTGGGCCAGGCGCCCGCGCGGCAGGCGGCGCTGGGGGCCGGGCTGCCGATCGGCGTGCCCTGCGTCACGGTGAACAAGGTGTGCGGCTCGGGCTTGCAGGCGGTGGTGCAGGCCTACCAGGCGATCGCGCTGGGTGAGGCTGACGTGGTGGTGGCCGGCGGCCAGGAGTCGATGTCGAACGCTCCCTATCTCTCCGCGCAGCTGCGCACCGGCGCCCGCATGGGCCACGTCGAGTTCAAGGACTCGATGGTCGCCGACGGGCTCACCGACGCGTACGACAACGTGCACATGGGGATCTGCGCCGAGGCGTGCGCCGACTCGATGAAGATCAGCCGCGCCGCGCAGGACGAGTTCGCGGTCGAGTCGACCAACCGCGCCATCCGCTCGCAGAAGGAAGGCCTGTTCAAGAACGAGATCGTCGCGGTGGCGGTGCCCCAGAAGAAGGGCGACCCGGTGCTGGTGACCGAGGACGAGGGCCCGAAGAACGCCAAGCCCGAGAAGATCCCCACGCTCAAGCCGGTGTTCAAGAAGGACGGCACGATCACGGCCGCCAACGCCTCGTCGATCAACGACGGCGCCGCCGCGCTGGTGCTGATGAGCGCGGAGAAGGCCAAGGCGCTCAACCTGCCGGTGCTGGCGAAGATCAGCGGTCACGCCGCGGCGGCCCGCAAGCCGGTCGAGTTCCCCATTGCGCCCGCTGATGCGATCAACAAGCTGCTGACGAAGACCGGCAAGACGGTCGCCGACGTGCAGACCTGGGAGATCAACGAGGCCTTCGCGGTGGTGTCGCTGGCGAACAACCAGCTGCTCGAGCTCGACCCCTCGAAGGTCAACATCCGCGGCGGCGCGGTGGCCCTGGGGCACCCCATCGGCGCCTCGGGTGCGCGCGTGCTGGTGACGCTGCTGCACACCATGAAGGACCACGACTTCAAGCGCGGCGTCGCCTCGCTGTGCATCGGCGGAGGCGAGGGCATCGCGCTGATGGTCGAGCGCTGAACTCAGCGCCCGGTTGGGGAGCGGCTTTAGGCCGCTCCTCTCGCCCTGGCCTGGCTCGAGCGCTGGGCGATCTCCACCGCCGAGAGCAGCTGAGCGGCGGTGAAGGGCTTGTCGAGCACGTGTTCGCCGGCGAGCTCCGCCTGGCGCTCGTGAAACCCCGACATGAACAACACCGGCAGCGACTGGGTGGCTCGCAGCGCGCGGGCCAGCTCGACGCCGCCCAGGCGCGGCATCACCACGTCGGTCAACACCAGCTGCACCCCGTGCCCTTCCTGCCGGAGCAGCGCCAGGCCCTCTTCTCCATCTCCCGCGGTGAGGACCCGGTGGCCGGCGCGCTCGAGCGCGAGCACCACGGTGCGCCGCACCAGCGGCTCGTCTTCCACCACCAGGATGGTGATGGGGGGGAGCGCGTGGGTGGCAGGGGGATGCGCCAGCGGCGCCACCTCGGCAGGGCCGTCGCTGGCCGGAAGCCACAGCTCGAAGGTGGTGTTCCCGGTGACGCTGCTCACCCTCACCGTACCCTTCGATTGGTTGGCGATGCCCCACACCGTCGAGAGCCCCAGCCCCGTGCCGCGCCCCTCGGCCTTGGTGGTGAAGAAGGGCTCGAAGATCCGCGGCAGCACCTCTGGGGGAATGCCGGTGCCGTCGTCGATCACCGAGAGGCAGACCCACTTGCCCGCCCGAAGGCCCAGCGTGACCGCCGCGGGCTCGTCGAGCTCGTGCCGGGTCGCCTGCAGCTTCACGTGGCCTGCGCCGACGATCGCGTCCCGCGCGTTGATCGCCAGGTTCAAGATGATCTGATCGAGCAGCGAGGGGTCGATGTGCACCCCGATCGGGTCCGCGCAGCTGACGTCGAGGGTGACGCTCTCGGGGAAGAGCGGCCTCAGCAGTCGGCGATTGGTGGTGAGGGTGGCCTGCAGATCGACGTGCCGGGGCGCGGTGGGCTGGCGCCGCGCGACCGCGAGCAGCTGGCGGGTGAGCTCTGACGCGCGGTGGGCCGCCGTGAGGATCGCGCCGGCCCCGTCGTAGACGTCAGGGTGGTGATCGCGCTGGCGGCGCAGCAGCTCGGCCTCTCCGGTCACCACCGTGAGCAGGTTGTTGAAGTCGTGCGCGACGCCGCCCGCCAGCCGGCCCAGCGCTTCCTGCTTCTGGGCCTCGACCAGGCGGGCGGTGAGCTTGCCCCGCACTTCGGTCTCCTCCAGCAGCGAGCGTGAAGAGGCCTCGAGCTGCGCGCTGCGCTCGGTCACGCGCGCCTCGAGGCTCGCCCGTTCCTGCTCCAACGCCGCCTGCTGCAGACGGGCGAGCGCGGCCTGGGCGGCGAGCAGCTGACCTGTGACGATCACCACCACCAGCAGCGCGTCGTCGAGCAGCATGGCTACCGGCCGGGGCCAGTCCCCGAACGGTCCGTGCCCGGCGAGCGTGCCCCAGCTCATCAACGCGTAGATGAGCACCGTGTGCACGCTGACCGCCGGGCCACCCAGCCGCGCGCCCGCCCACACCACGCCCAGCGAGACCGTCCACACCAGGGGCAGCGGGGAGTTCCCCAGCGCGACCAGCGGCGTGCCGAAGACCAGCTGGCAGGACGCCAGGGTCAACACCAGGGTGGCCGCCCATTCCAGGGGGCGGGGTTCGGGCAGGGTGCCTTCGCCGAGCACCAGGGGCGCCAGCAACAGCACGCCCACCGCGTCGCCCAGCCACCAGGTGAGCCAGAACAAGGGAAAGGTCGCGAGCGGGAGATCGGTCAGCAGCGCGGTGAAGAACAGCCCGCCGGTGGCGTTGACCGCGCAGCCCGCCGCGACCCAGCCGCCGAACGCCACCAGCGACGAGGGGCGGGCGAGCACGCCCTTGCGGGGGCTGCGCTGTGCCAGCCAGTGAATGAGCAGCAGGCCCAAGGTCGAGACGCCCGCGATCGCCAGCGCGCCGAAGACTCGCGTGGGCGTAGCCGCCGGCTGGGGAAACACCAGCACGTTGAGGATGAAGGAGCCCAGGGTGATGCCAGGCCACACCCGGCGCCCGAAGGTGAGCAGCGCGGCCAGCGACAACCCGGCCGGCAACCACACCGGGGTGACGTTGCCCGGGGGGGCGGCCAGCTGCATGCCGAGCAGCCCGGTGATTGCATAAGCGGCCGCCAGCAACACGGCGATCAACGCCGTTCCTGCCAGGGGCCGCGGACTTCGCGTTCCCATCTGGGGGGAACGATAACCTCGGGGACGGCGGAATAGGTTGAACTCGACCGCCCGCTGCGAAAAGAAGGCCCGGGTTCAGCCCTACCCAGGAGGCTAGATGAACAAGGTCGTCGCTTCAGCGGCAGACGCCGTGAAAGACATTCCCGACAACTGCACGCTGATGGCGGGCGGCTTCGGGCTGTGTGGAAACCCCGAGAACCTGATCACCGCGCTTCACACCAAAGGCGTGAAGGGGATCACGATCATCGCGAACAACTGCGGCACCACCGAGCTGGGCCTGGGGGTGCTGCTCAAGAACAAGCAGGTCAAGAAGATGGTCTCGTCCTACGTGGGCGAGAACAAGGAGTTCGAGCGCCAGTACCTCTCGGGCGAGCTCGAGGTCGAGCTCAACCCCCAGGGCACCCTGGCCGAGCGCATTCGCGCCGGCGGCGCGGGCATCGGCGGCTTCTACGTGCGCACCGGCGTGGGCACCGAGGTGGCCAAGGGCAAGGAGACGAAGGTCATCGACGGCCACGAGTACGTGCTGGAGTCGCCGCTCAAGGCCGACTTCGCCATCGTGCGCGCGTGGAAGGCGGACACCTGGGGCAACCTGGTGTTCCGCAAGACCGCGCGGAACTTCTCTCCGCTGATGTGCATGGCGGCGAAGGTGACCATCGTCGAGGCCGAGCACATCGTGCCGGTCGGCTCGCTGGAGCCCGACTCGATTCACGTGCCGTCGATCTACGTGAAGCGAATCGTGCAGTCCGTCGGCCTCAACAAGTGGATCGAGCGGCGCACCGTCCGCAAGCAAGCCTGAGAAAGAGCCCCATGCCCCTCACTCGTGAACAGATCGCTCAGCGGGTCGCCAAAGAGCTCCGCGATGGCTTCTACGTCAACCTCGGCATCGGCCTGCCGACGCTGATCCCCAACTACATTCCTGCCGGCGTCGAGGTGGTGCTGCAGTCGGAGAACGGCATGCTGGGCACCGGCCCCTATCCCCTCGAGGGCCAGGAAGATCCCGACCTGATCAACGCGGGCAAGGAGACGGTCACCGAGCTGCCCGGCGCGGCGTACTTCGACTCGGCCGCCTCGTTCGGGATGATCCGGGGCGGGCACATCGATCTCGCGGTGCTGGGCGCGATGGAGGTCTCCGAGTTCGGCGACCTCGCGAACTGGATGATCCCCGGCAAGATGGTCAAGGGCATGGGCGGCGCGATGGACCTCGCGGTGGGGGCCAAGCGGGTGGTGGTGGCCATGGAGCACGCCACCAAAGAGGGAGGGCACAAGATCCTCAAGGCCTGCACGCTGCCCCTCACCAGCAAGCGCTGCGTGCACGCGCTCTGCACCGATCTCGCGTGGATCGACGTCACCCCCGAGGGGCTGGTGCTGCGCGAGCTGGCCCCCGGCGAGACGGTGGAGTCGGTGCAGAAGCTGACCGGACCCACCCTCAAGCGGGCCCCCGATCTCAAGACGATGGCGATTTGAAGGCTTTGAGGGGTTAGGCTCCGCGCACCATGAGCGATGACAAAGGCTCCCAGCCAGTACGCAAGTCGGAGCGCCTCCAGCACGAGCTGCTGGTCGCCTACCGCACGGTCGATGGTTTCATCACCGACTGGGCGGTGAACATCAGCCGGGGTGGCATCTTCATCAACACCCGCAACCCGCTCGCGGTCGGCAGCATCGTGCGCTTGATCGTCTCGCTGCCCGACGCCGCGTTCCCCTTCGATCTCACCGGCCGCGTCATTCGCGCGCACCCGCCCGACACCGACTCGGACCAGGTGCCCGGCATGGGCCTCGAGTTCGTGGACATCGACGAAGACAAGAAGAGCCGCCTGGCGCGCTTCGTCGATCGGCTGCGCGCCGAGCTGCCCGACGCCATGCCCCCGCCCAAGAAGTAGCGACGTGCGGCTCGAGCTCCTCGTCGAGCGGTTGGGGAACTCGGGTGACGGCGTGGCCCAGTACGAGGGCCGCGCCGTTTTCATTGCGGGTGCGCTGCCAGGCGAGCGCGTGCTGGCCGAGGTGGTCGAGGCGGGCAAGGCGCTGCGCGGCGAGCTGGTGGAGCTGCTGGTGCAAAGCCCTGTCCGGCGGACCCCGGTGTGCCCGCTCGCCGATCGCTGCGGCGGCTGTGACTGGATGCACCTGCAGGACGAGGCGCAGCTGCGGCACAAGCAGGAGATCGTGCTCTCGTCGCTCGAGCACCTGGGCGCCGTGGAGCGGGGTTCCTTCGAGCTGTTGCCCACGGTGAGCTCTGGGGCCCCGGTGGGCTATCGGCGGCGCGCGGTGCTGCACCCCGTGGGCGCGGCGCTGGGCTTTCACGGGAAGGGCTCGCACCAGCGAATCGAGGTCAGATACTGCCCCGCGCTCACCCGGCCCCTCGCGGAGTTTCCGGCGGTGCTGGCGGCGCGGCTGGGCGCGAACACCCTCAAGGAGCTCGAGGAGGTGCGGCTGCTGGAGTGCGAGGGGCGGGTGGCGGTGAGCCTGCACTTCAAGGCGCAGCTGCGGCCCCGGCATCGCGACGCGGTGAACCTGCTGCTGCGCGACGGGCTGATCGACGGGGCGATCCTGCAGCCGGGGGAAGGGAAGGGCCAGGCTGAGCTGCTCGGCCAACCCGTGCTCGAGGAAGACGGCGTGCTGCACCGGCCCGACGGCTTCGCGCAGGCGAACGTCGAGGTGAACCGGCGGCTGGTGCAGGCGGCGGTGGAGTTGCTCGAGCTGCGCGCGGCCGATCGCGTGCTCGAGCTGTTCTCCGGCAACGGCAACTTCACCTTCCGCATCGCGCCGTCGGTGACCCAGGTGGTGGCGGTGGAGTCGGCGGCGCTCTCGGTGGCCCTGGCGCAGCAGGCGGCGCTCAAGCGCGCGGTGACGAACGTGCGGTTGGTGCAGGGGGACTCGGAGAAGATCGCGGACGGGCTGGTGCGCGAGGGGGCGCGGTTCGAGCGGCTGCTCGTCGATCCCCCGCGCTCGGGTGCGCCGGGGGTGGGGCGGTGGGCAGCGGGGTTGTTGGCGGAGCGGGTGGTGTACGTGGCCTGCGATCCGACCAGCCTCGCGCGCGACGCGAAGGAGTTGGTGGCGCGCGGCTATCAACCGCTGGCGTTGCAGCTGTTCGACTTGTTCCCGCAGACGCATCACGTCGAAGCGTTGATGGTCTTCAGCCGCTAGCCTGTCTCCCTCTCCCCCGCGGGGGAGAGGGTCGGGGAGAGGGCTTGCCAAATCGTCGAGCGCTCAGCGCCCGACCAAGCGAACCACCCACCACGTCAAGCAGCCAGACGCGACAGGCGCGCACAGGATGAGGACGGAGCCCAACCTGAGCGACGCTTCCCCCAGGCGGGCGCGAAGACGACTCGGTTTGACGGGGTCCACCAACGCCAGGGGGCTCGCGAACCCGGCGAAGGTGAGGGCTCCCGTCACCAGCCCGCCCGCGCCCCCGAGCACGAGCCCCACCAGGCCGTGCTGAGCGCCGGTGGCGGCGCCGGTGATCGCGCCGATGACGAGGGAGAGAAACGCACAGGGGGCGGTAAGCGACACGACTCAGTTCGGTGCGGGCCGCGTGCCATGCGAATTTCGAGCGCGCGGGGCACCCGTCTGACTCTGCCGCTGACAGTCTGACGGCGTTGCGGCTTCGAGGATGGTCAACCTGGCAACGAGCTGCTGCGGGTGACGGCGGACTGAACGGGTTCTACCCCTCACCCCGACCCTCTCCCCCGCGGGGGAGAGGGAGGCATTGGTGTAAGAGGTGTCGCGTGGAGCAGCGCATCGTCGAGTTCGTCGAGGTCCTGAGGCAGAACGGCCTCAAGGTCGCCATCAGCGAGGCGAACGACGCGGTGCGCGCCCTCGCGGAAGTAGGCGTCGACGAGCGCGAGCTCACCCGCGCCACCTTGAAGGCCACCCTCTGCAAGCGCGCGCAAGACGTGGTGCTCTTCGACAAGGCCTTCGACTTCTTCTTCGCAGGCGCCGCCCGCACCTTGGAGAACATCGAGAAGTCCCTGCTGGCCCGCATCGAGGAAGAAGGCCTGCTGGGCGAAGACGAGCTCAAGATGATCGTCTGGATGCTCGACCGCCTGGCCGGCCAGATGTCGCCGCTCACCGCCGCGGCGATGCAGGGCAACCGCGGCGGCCTCGCGCAGATCTTCCGCCAGGCCTCGCTGCAGTTGGACTTCTCCCGCCTGCAGAACGCCCTGCAGACGGGCTTCTACAGCCGCCGCCTGCTCACCGCCGCCGGCGCCGAGAACATGCGCAGTGACCTCGAGAGCATCGGGAAAGAGCTCGCCGCCCGGGGGCTCTCCGAGCGCTCGGTGGAGGTCGTCTCGCGCCACCTCTCCTCCGCGCTGCGCAAGGTCGAAGAAGCGGCGCGCCTCGAGGTGCAGCGCCAGTCGAACGCGCGGCTCAAGAAGGCGAGCGCCAGCGTGGAAGACAAGGCGCTCCACACCCTCTCGCGGCAGGAGGTCGAGCTGGCCCAGCGCGCCGTGCGCGCCCTCGCCGAGAAGCTCAAGGCCCGGCTCGTCCGCCGGCAGCGCTCGAAGCGAAAGGGCCAGCTCAACCCTCGCCGCACGCTGCGAAAGAACCTCACCACGGGCGGCATTCCCATGGTGCCGCAGTTCCGCACCCGCCGGCCGCAGCGGCCCGACGTGGTGGTGCTGTGCGACGTGTCCGACTCGGTGCGCAACGCCTCGCGGCTGATGCTGCTGTTCACCTGGTCGCTCCAGTCGCTCTTCACCCGGGTGCGCAGCTTCATCTTCGTCTCCGAGTTGGGGGAGGTGACGAAGCACTTCAAAGACGCGAAGCCCGAAGACGCGCTCGAGGCCGCGCTCTCCGGCGACGTGATCTCGCTCTCGTCGAACTCGAAC
>VFKJ01000805.1 GCA_009885595.1 Myxococcales bacterium
ACCGCGTCGTCGGCCATGAAGCGCGGCAGGCGGGTGGCGTTGCAGAATCGGGTGAGCACCTCTTCACTGCTCACGCGCTCCTTCGAGGCCCCGGCGGCCTCCGTCACCGTCTCGCGCAGCAGCTCGATCGCCTTGCGCGGCAGCCGCTGCGCCAGCAGGAACTTCACCGAGAGCCGCAGCGCGAGATCGCAGGCGGTGGCGTCGATGGGCAGGCCCTGCTCGACCTCGAGCTCTTCGGCCACGCGCCCCAGGATCCACCGGGCGCGCTCCACGGTGGGCTCGGCCACCATGAAGAGGTGCAGCTTCTCGGCGAGCGCCTCGTCACTGCGCAGCAGCTCGTGGGCCGAGCGGACGTCGGTCTCGAAGATGAAGCGCAGCTTGCCGGTGCGCAGCGCGCGAATGAGCACGGGCACCAGCGAGCTGCCCTTCACGTGCCCCACGTCGCGGATGAAGAGGATGGTGGGGTGGGGCTGTTGGCCCTGCTCTTCGAGGAACTCTTCCAGCAACTCGGCGGCGCCCTTGGGCGTGCTGGTGCGGGCGAAGATGCCGGCGGCGGTCAGCTCGAGCACCCGGGCGTCGAGCAGCGCTTCGGGCGCGTTGCCCTGCACGATGCGACGCGCGAGCTCCTGCACCACGGCGCTCTTGCCCACCCCCGCTTCACCGGCGAGCAGGGGGGCCTTGCCGCCCCGGGTGAGCAGGGTGGCCAGCTCGGCGGCCGATTGATCGAGGCCGTAGCCCTCGGGGAGCTTGCGCGCGGTGGCGAGCGCGGTGAGATCCCGCTCGATCAGCGTCTCAGCGGAGTCCCGGGTGCTGTGCTTGTTCTTCTTCGGCATGTGCGGGTGCTCCTGCAGACGGCCCAGTACGGCTTCGCTGACCGCGCGCGGACGATGGCACAGCGCCTCGGGCACGCGAGCGCGAAGTGAGCGCGCAGGTTTTCTCGAGCCGCGAGGGTCGTTGATGGAGTCCATGCGCCGCTCCGGCGCGGTGGACGGTGGATCCTCGACCTCGCGCCGCGCTGAACCTTCAGCTCCAGCGATCGAGGAACGTGC
>VFKJ01000021.1 GCA_009885595.1 Myxococcales bacterium
GTGACGGCTTGCGTGACTGGCTGCGTCGTAAACACCCCTCTTCTGGGCCCTGCCCTGTCTACGGGTGAAGGTGATGGGCGACCCGGTCGCTGCCGACCACCAGCAAGGAGTCTTCGGTGAAGGCCACCAGCAGGACATCGCCTGAATCGGCCGGCACCTGGCCGAGCAGCGCGCCCTCGCCAGGAGAAAACAGGTACGCGGAGCCATCATCGCTCCCGGCCGCGAGCAGCTTTCCCTCTGCGTGGAAGTCGAGCGTTCCCACGCGGGCGGCCGGCTGGTTCCACGTCTGCACCACCCTGGCGGTCGCCAGTTCCCAGAGCGTCACGCGGCCGTCCGAGGACCCGGCGGCCAGCCAGGCGCCGTCGAAAGAGAACGCCAGCGCGGTGACGGCGCCATCGATGGGGTCGAGCACGCGCTGGCTCTTTCCGGTCGCCGCCTCGAGCAGCTCGACCTGCTTGTCGTCGCGGCCGACCGCCAGGGTCTTGCCGTCGTTCGAGAACGCGAGCGAGCGCACCAGGGTGTCCCTGGTGCGGAAGATCTCCTTGTTGAACTCGAGGCTCCACACCACCCGGGTGCCGTCGTCCGCCGCCCAGGCGGCGTAGGTGCCAGTGCGCGAGGTCGAGAGCGCGATCACCCGCGCGCCGGGCAGCGAATCGAGCGGCTCCACAGAGCCATTCCAGCGCTGCGCCAGCACCTGCCCGTCATCACCCGCGGAGAGGAAGCGGACCCCGTCGGCCGTCTCCTCACCCCAGACACGCGCGACGGCGCGCACCGGACCCGTGTGCCGGGCCTCCAGCTCACGCACCTCACCCGACTCGGGATCGACGCGGCGCACGTGACCGTCGCGGTAGCCGCTCACCAGGCCCCCCCCGGGCCACCACGCGTGCGCGGAAGGAACGCCGATCGCATCGGGAGGGCGGGTGCGCGCCGGCAGCGTCCACGCCTCGAGCCGACGCTGCGTGGTGGCCACCAGCAGCCGGCCGTCGGGCGTCGCCGCCAGCGCCTGCACGCCGGGCGCGAAGCCCGAGAGCATGCCTTCCAGGGTGCCGTCGGCGTACCACCAGCGCACCGTGCCATCGGCGCTGCCGCTGACCAGGCGCGCGGGCGAGTCGCCGTCGGCGGGGACGACCGCCAGCGCGGTGACGTCGTCGCGGTGCCCCGAGCTGATGCGGCTCGCCTCGCCGTCGTGCACCACCAGCACCGAGCGCTCCACCCCCAGCACCAGCTCGTTGGCGGTGAGCGCGGCGACCGCGCCGACGTGGCGGGAGAGCTCCATCGGCAGGGTGCCGGTGACGCGCAAGAGCCCCTCTGAGACCGACGCCGTCTGGCCCGGGGTGCCGGCGACCGAGGTGATGGGCCGGGGGTGCTGGGTCACGGGGTTGAGGGTGCCGTCTGCACCCACGCGGAGCACCTCGCCGTCCGCCAGGCCCACCAGCAGCTCCGCGCCATCGAAGCCGAGCGCGCGAATGGCCGCGTTGAAGCCGCCCAGGTGACGGGTCTCCTTCCTGGCCGCCACGTCCCAGTAGTGCAGCTGGCGATCGTCCCCGCCGGAGACGAGCTCGGTGTCGCTCAGCGCGATCACCGCGTGCTGCCACCCGCGCGGCCCGATGGAGAGCTCGCCCAGGGGCGCGCCATCGGCGCCGAAGAGGAGCACGCCGTTCAAGGTGGCGCAGGCGACGTGGGTCCCGGCGGCCGCGAGCGAGGCGCAGCCGGCGGGGACTTTCACCGACCAGGCCGACTGGGGCACGCCGCGCTCTTCCGAAAGCCAGATCACCCCGCGCGCCAGCGGGTGCATCGCCACCGGCGCCGCGGTCTGCTTGGCGCGCTGGGTGTCGCGCTCGCGCAGCGCCCCCAGCGAGGCCAGGGCCTGCGCGTCGGCCGAGGCGCGCTGGGCGTCGTTGATGGCGATGCGGGCGTCGCGTCTGGCGTCGTCCACCGCGAGCGACGAGAACACCGCGAAGGCCATCAGCCCCAGGGAGAACAGCGCCAGCACCACCACGCTCACCAGCAGCACGGTGGGCCTGGGGGCGCGCGCGCGCTGCGCCGCCTCGAGCGCGTCGGCCATCGCACCCGCGTCGGGGTAGCGCCTGCTGGCGTCGCGCTGGAGCGCCTTCTCCACCACGGCGATCAGCGCCGGCGGCGCCTCGGGCTCCCGCTCGCGCACGGCAGGAATCGGCCCGGTGCGCACCGCTTCCATGATCTGCGTGGAGCCCGCGCCCCCGAAAGGCAGCGCCCCCGTGAGCAGCTCGTAGAGCATCACCCCCAGCGCCCACACGTCGCTGCGGGCGTCGACGAACGCGCCCGCGGCCTGCTCCGGCGCCATGTACGCGGGCGTGCCGGCGATCACCCCGCCCTCGATGGGCTCGTCGCCCACCACCGCCAGGCCCCAGTCGATCACCTGCGTCTCGCCGAAGCTGCTCACCATCACGTTCTCGGGCTTCAGATCGCGGTGCACCACGCGCTTGCTGTGCGCGAAGCCGACCGTCTGCACCACGTCGATGAAGTGCGAGAGCAGCGCCAGGCGCTCCTCGAGGTTGACGCAGCCGCTGAGCTCCGCCGCCAGCGAGCGACCGCGGATGCGCCGCATGGAGTAATAAGGGGTGCCGTCCGCCCGGCGGCCCAGCTCGTACACCGGCACCACGCCGGGGTGCTCGAGCAAGGCCAGCACCCGGGCCTCGCGCACGAAGAGGTTCTCCAGCAAGGGCCCGCTGCTGCTGCGTTCGGCGGTGTGTTCGAGCAGCAGCTCCTTGACCGCCACTTCGCGGCGCAGGTGGGTGTCGACCAGGGTGAGCACCCGGCCCATTCCGCCGCGCCCCAGCTCAGCGTCGGTCTGCCCCTCAGGCATCGCGTAGCGGCCTTCGGCCTGGGTGGGCAGCTGGTGGCGCTCGCCCGAGACCCTGGCCACCGGGTGCTCGCCAGATCGGGGAAGCGTCTTGCCCAGCTCTTCGCGTTCGCTCACAGGGGCCTCGGTTGTTTACGGAACCACGCGATTCTTGGTGGTTTTTCGGGAATGCACCACCGATCAGATCGCCTGGGCGCCCTGGCCGTTTCAAGGGCGACCATGAACCGGACGAGCGCATTCCTCGGTGCAGCGGCTGTTCTTCTTCTCCTCGCGGTAGTGATGGGCCTTCCGCGCCTGGGGACTTCGACGCCCCCCGCCCCTCCGCCCACCGTGGTGGTGGCGCCGCCCGCGCCTCCTCCCGTGCCGATCGTTCCGGTGAAGGTGAGCAACCCGGGCTCGCTCTGCCTGACGGGGCGGCTCTCGCACCCCTACCTGGTGCCGGGCACCAGCGACGTGTTCGCCACCCTCGAGGTGACCGCGGTCGACGTGCCCGGCGCGCAGCGGGCGCCGGTGAACCTCGCGGTGGTGATCGATCGCTCCGGCTCGATGTCGGGCGCGAAGATCGAGAACGCCCGCCGCGCCGCGCAGCGCCTGGTGGAGCTGCTGGGCGACGAAGATCGCATCTCGGTGGTGCACTACGGCACCGACGTGAGCGCGCTGGGCGGCCTGTTCGCGACGGCGGAGAACAAGCTGAAGCTCAAGCGCTACATCGCCAACATCTCGGACGAGGGGGGCACCAACATCGGTGACGGGCTGGCGGTCGGTCAGAAGCACATCGAGCGCGCGAAGTCGGACTTCCGCGTCAACCGCCTGCTGCTGCTCTCCGATGGCCAGCCGACGGTGGGCATCACCAGCGCGCAGGGCCTGATCAACGTGGTGCGCCGCATTCGCGACGCGGGCATCTCGGTGACCTCGCTGGGCGTGGGCTCGGACTTCAACGAAGACCTGATGCAGCGCCTGGCCGACGTGGGCGGCGGCTCGTACGGCTTCATCAGCAACGCCTCGGCGATGGCCTCGCTCTTCCAGCGCGATCTCGAGCAGGCCGGCACCATGGTGGCGCGCGGCGCCAGCCTCAACTTCACCCTGCCTGAAGGGGTGCGCTTCGTGGAGGTCTACGGCCGCCCGGTCTCTCAGATGGGGAACACGGTGAGCATCACGCTGCCGGACTTCTCGGCGCGGCAGGTGGAGAAGCTGGTGGTGCACTTCACGGCGTCGCCGTCGGTGCGCAGCGGCAGCGTGGACATCGCTGGCTTCCAGCTCGCGTACACCGACCTGCTGACCCAGAACGCGGCCGACGCGCGGCTGTCGCTGGCGGCGATGGTGACGGAAGACTCGACCCTGGCGATGGGCAAGCGTGACAAGGGCGCGGTGGTGGTCGCCACCAAGGCGCGCGCGGCGGTGAACTACCAGAAGGCGGCCGAGGCGCTCGACCGCGGTGACTTCGGGGGCGCGAAGCGGGCCGTGCAGCAGAACGACGCCATCTTCTTCGAGGCCGACCAGGTCGCAGGCGAGGGCTCGATGGCTGACGAGCGGGCGACCAACAGCACCATCTACGGGCTGTCGAACGCCGCGCCCACCGCCGCGCCCGAGCAGCGCCGCGAGGCGGTCAAGCAGATGAAGACCGAGTCGCTGCGCTCGAGCGGCCGCGGCGCCTCGCTCTACTGAGCTCCCCGAGTACGGCCCTCGTTTCCGCTCGCAGGGTTGGCGAAAATAAGGAATCCGAGCCCGTTCGGCCCGA
>VFKJ01000295.1 GCA_009885595.1 Myxococcales bacterium
CTGCTGCGCGCGCATCACGAGCCGCCCACTGTCTTCCGCTTCTGCCGCGCCGCCGAGCTCTGCTACGTGAGCAGCCTCCACGACGGAATGAACCTGGTGGCCAAGGAGTTCGTGGCTGCCCACGAAGACGAGCTCGGAGTGTTGGTGTTGAGCCAATTCACGGGGGCGGCGCGCGACCTCACCGAAGCGCTGATCGTCAACCCCTACGATCTGCGGCAGGCCGCGGAGGCATTGGCCACGGCGCTCCACATGCCCCTCGACGAGCAGCGCGAGCGCATGCAGTCGATGCGCACGCTGGTCTCCGAGTTCAACGTCTATCGCTGGGCCGGCCGCATGCTGGTCGACGCCGCCGAGCTGCGCCGCCGCGAGCGGATGACCGGGCGGTTGGGGCGCAACGGGTGGCAGCACGTGCGTCCATGAAGAACCTCCTGCTTCCCCGCCATGCCGAGGTGTTGACGCAGCTCGCACGGGGGCGCGCGTTGCTCGCCTTCGACTTCGACGGCACCCTGGCGCCCATCGTGCCCGCGCGGGAGACCGCGGCGCTCCGCTCGTCCACCCGGGCGCTCTTCGCGCAGCTCTGCCGGCTGTTCCCCACCGCGGTCATCTCGGGTCGTGGCCGCGGTGACGTGCGCGCGCGGCTGGCGAGCGCGAAGGTGAAGTACGTCATCGGCAATCACGGGCTGGAGCAGGGTGGCGAGCCCACCCGGGGCAAGAGCAGCCTCGACGCGGCGCGCCGCTGCCTGCGCGAGCTCACCACGCGGATGGCGGGGCTCGAGCTGGAGGACAAGGGCTACTCGCTGGCCATCCACTACCGGGGCGCGAGCCGAAAGCAGGCGGCGCGCGCGGCGATCCGGGCTGCCCTCGCGAAGCTCGAAAAGCCGGTGCGCACCATGGCCGGCAAGTGCGTGGTGAACGTGCTGCCGCTCACCGGCGCGCACAAGGGTGACGCGTTGCTCGAGCTTCAGGCCCGGGAACGCGCCGAGCTGGCGCTGTACGTGGGCGACGATCTCAACGACGAAGACGTCTTCAGGCTGGGGAAGCCGGGGCAGCTGGTGACGGTGCGGGTGGGGCGCAACCCCCGCTCGGCCGCTTCCTTCTTCCTGCGCAGCCAGCGCGACGTCGACGGGCTGCTCGAGAGGCTCGTGGGGTTGAGGACTCGATGAAGACCGATTTCCCCCTGGGGCCACCGCTCGATTTCCTGCAGCACCTCTGGGAGCTGAACCACGCGCTCGAGAAGCGGTCGGCCTCGATGGAGCGCACCATGGGGGTCACCGCGCAGCAGCGGCTCTTCCTGCGGTGCATCGGTCAGCACCCGGGCCTGACGGCTTCCCAGCTCGCCCGGGTGCTGCACCTCGATCGCGGCACGGTGTCGGTGAGCCTGCGGCGGCTGACGAAGAAGGGGCTGGTGGCCGGCCGGCGCGACCCGAAGGACAGCCGGCGGGTGGCGCTCACCTTGACCGCGCGAGGCGTGGCCCTCAACCGGCCTGATCCGCGCACGGTGGAGCACGTGGTGCAACGGCTGCTGAGCCGGTCGAGTCGCGCTTCGGTGGCGAGCACCAAGCAGGTGCTGCGCCGCCTCTCCGAAGAGCTCCTCGCCGACTGACTCCCTCTCCCCCACAGGGGAGAGGGGCGAGCCTCATCTCGATTCAGAGCGCGAGGTCGTAGGACAACGTGAGCACCCCGGGCTGTTCCTCGGCGGGGGCTTCCACCTTTTCGGGGGCCTTCTTCGGCTTGGCCTTGCTCTTGACCGCCTTGACCGCGCCCGGCTCGAGCGAGAGCTGGCAGGTGGCGTTTCCGCAGGGCAGCTGCGCCGGCATGGTGCTGATGCGGGCCTCTTCCAGCGCCTGCTGCATCAGCTTCACGTCGACGGTGGAGTCCTTGTCCATCGGCAGGGTGGGCAGCACCCGACGGGAGATGGCGATCAGCTCGGCGCCCACCGTCTTCACCGTGAGCCCGGGCCCCTTGAGCCCGATGGTGAAGGCGAGGTGTTCGCAGCCGCCCGCGGTGACGGTGGCCTCGAAGCCGTCGGGCAGCGAGAGCACCTGCTTGATCTGCCGCTTCTCCTTCCTGGTGGAGACCAGCTTGAAGCCCCTGGGGAGCTTGGAGGCGAACTGCGGCTTGAGCACTTTGGGGTCCACCAGGCATTCCTCGTCGGCCGCGCGTGCACTGGAAGCCAGCAGCAACAGGAGAGGCAGCGCGCGGGTGAAAGCCATGGGCGGCACCTTGCCTCATCCCCCCGCCGCGCACACTTCAAGTCATCTCAGCTCGCCGGTGAGCTTGGCGGTGATCACGCAGCCCTCGACGCCCAGCATGTTGGGGGAGCGCGCCTTCATGTCGGCCTCCACCTGGTCGCAGGCCGGCGGAGAGTCGACCAGCGTCAGCACGTTGACGAGGTCGAGCGTCATCACCCGGGTGGCGTCGGTGAGCGTCCAGGTCTCGGTCTGCTGCAGCGAGCACCCGGTGGTGCCGATGGGCGCCTTGTCGGTCTGGGTGAGCACCAGGTCTCGGCCGGTGATGTCGAACACCTTGGGGCTGTCGGAGTCGGTGCAGCTCTTCGCGTCGAGGGTGGTGCACTTCTGCGAGGTCGCCTGCTTTCCGTCGCGCGACACCTTGTAGATGACGAAGGTGTTGTCGGTGATCTCGATGGGCGTGAGCGGCGCGCGGAACTCGGGCTCGTCGCTGCAGGCGCCGAACTCGATGGTGCTCGTCTTGATCTGCCAGAAGTACGTCGCGTCGGCCTGGGGCCCCGTGTACGCCGGGCACCCGGAGAGGAAGAGCGCGAAGAGGATGAGGTGAGGCCGCATGGGGCCACCTTATCCGCCCCGCTTCCCGGACAGCCACCTCGCGCGGGGTTCGCGTCAGTCGGCCTGGTCGTCGTCGTCGAGGTCGAGCGCGTCGATCTTGTTGTACAGGGTGCGCCGGCTCACTCCGAGGATCCGCGCCGCCTTGGTGCGGTTGCCGTTGGACTTCTTGAGCGCCTCTTTCATCGCCTGCCGCTCGGCTTCCTTCCTGCGCTCAGGCAGGGACTCGGTCCCCGAGGACGGGGTGGCGGCCGCCACCTGGTCGAAGCCCGCGCGGGCCAGCTCGCGCTGCACGGTGGGCGCCTCGATCACGTCGCCCGGGGGCGCCAGCACCACCAGCCGCTCGATGAAGTTCTGCAGCTGCCGCACGTTGCCTGGCCACGGCTGCGCGCTCAGCAGCGCCTTCGCCTCCTCGGAGACGCTCACCCCCGGCCGCCCGTTCTGCTCTCCGAAGATGCCCAAAAAGTGCTTCACCAGCAGCCCCACGTCTTCGGTGCGCGTGCGCAGCGGCGGCATCTGAATGGGGACCACGTTGAGCCGGTAATAGAGGTCTTCGCGGAAGGTCTTGTCCTTCACCATCGCGGGCAGCGAGCGGTGCGTGGCCGCCACGATGCGCACGTTGGCCTTGAGCACGTCGGTGCCGCCCAGCCGCTCGTACGTCTTCTCCTGCAAGAGCGTCAGCAGCTTCTTCTGCGCCTCGGGGGAGAGCTCGCCCACCTCGTCGAGGAACAGGGTGCCGCCCTCGGCCAGCTCGACCCGGCCCGGCTTGCGGCTGGTGGCGCCGGTGAAGGCGCCCTTCTCGTGACCGAACAGCTCGGAGAGCAGCAGCGTCTCGGACAGCGAACCGCAGTCCACCCGCACGAAGGGCCTGGGCTGGCGCGGAGAGCGCGCGTGCAGCGCCCGGGCGGCGAGCTCCTTGCCGGTGCCGGTCTCGCCCAGCACCAGCACGGTGGCCATGCTGGGGGCCGCCTGGTTGATGAGCGCGCGCGCGTCTTCCAGCGCCGGGGCGGTGCCCACCATGCCGTCGGTCGTCTCTTCCTTTCTCCGCTCGGCGCGCGGCGGGGCGGCCCGCGCGGCCGCGCTCCCCTCGAGCGCCTTGCGCACCACGAAGAGCACCTCTTCGCGATCGAACGGCTTCAAGAGGAAGTCGGACGCGCCTTCGCGCATCGCTTCCACCGCCATCGGCACGGTGCCGTGCGCGGTGATCAGGATCACCGGCATGTCGGGCCAGCGCAGCCGCGTCAGCTTGAGCAGCTCGAGCCCGGAGAAGCCCGGCATGCGCACGTCGGTCAACACCAGATCGAACGCGGCCTTCTTCTCCAGGGTGGCGATCGCCGCCTCGCCCGAGGCCACCCAGGTCGAGTCGTAGCCGGC
>VFKJ01000778.1 GCA_009885595.1 Myxococcales bacterium
CACGAAGGTCGATCGCCTCACCACGGTGCTGGTGGCGACCTCGGGTGACACGGGCGCCGCGGTGGCCGCTGCGTTCCACCAGCGCCCGGGCTTTCGCGTGGTGATCCTCTATCCCGATGGCCGGGTGTCGCCGCGGCAAGCGCATCAACTGGGCGCCTTCGGAGACAACGTCAGGGCCTTCCGGGTGGCGGGGACCTTCGATGACTGCCAGCGGCTGGTGAAGGCGGCGTTCGCGGATCGCGAGCTCTCCGCCCGCCACGCGCTGGTGTCAGCCAACAGCATCAGCCTCGGGCGCTTGCTGCCGCAGATGGCGTACTACGCGCAAGCCTCGCTCTCCGCCCAGGAGCAGGGGAAGGGCTCGTCGTCTTTCGTGGTGCCGACGGGCAACCTCGGCAATGCCTTCGCCTGCCTGCTCGCGCGGGAGTGCGGCCTGCCGATCGACAAGGTGGTGCTGGCGACCAACGCCAACCGCGTGCTCGCGGACTTCGTCGCCACCGGCCACTACGCGCCGAAGGACAGCCTCGCCACCCTCGCCAACGCGATGGACGTGGGGGCGCCGAGCAACGTCGAGCGGCTCCGGCATCGCTTCCCCGACATCTCGAAGGTGGTCGAAGCCGACTGGGTCGACGACGAGACGATTCGCTCGCGCATCAAGCGCACGCTCGAGGACTCAGGCGAGATCATCTGTCCGCACACCGCGTGCGGCGTGGAGGTGCTCAGCCGGGTGCGCGCGCGCGGCGCGAAGGGCACGTGGATCGTCGCGGCCACCGCGCATCCGGCCAAGTTCGATTCGATCGTCGAGCCGCTGATCGGGAAGAAGGTGCCGGTGCCCCCCGCGCTGGCGGAGCTCCTGGCGCGGCCCGCGCACGCAGCGCCGCTCGAACCCACGCTCGAAGCGCTGATCGTTGCGCTCGCTCAGAAGGCGTAGCGCAGCTCGATCGTGGGGCTGAACCGCAGACCTCCGTCAAAGGTGTTGCCGGAGGACTCGCGGGCTTCCTCGCCGACGGTGAGCTTGCTCGAGTTCGCCCGGTAGCCGATGCCCACGACGCTGCTCGAGAGGCGAAGGGCGAGCCCTGAGATGAGCTCTCGTTCGAGGGTGAGGCCAGTCGCCGCGCCGATCCCGAAGCCCTGGGCGAGCAGGACTTGCGGCGTGTTCTGGTTCAGCATTCCCGTGACGGGATCGATCGAGACTCCCCTCGAGCGGTTCTCCACGTTCGCGTAGCTCACGCCCACGTTCGCGAACCAGGAGACCTCGACGACGCCACGCGGGTTGAAGAGCCGGCGAAGGCCGATGGTGCCGTCGAAGCTGACCTGTCGAAGCTCCGGACTGGTGTCGGTCTGGGTGCTGCTGAAGCTGACCCCCGCGCCGAAGCCCAGGAAGAGGCGGTCGCTCAGCCGGCGCTCGATCAACACCGTCATTCTCGGCTGAGCGGAGACGCCGAGGCTGGTTCCGAGGCCACCCAACAGGCCTCCGCCGCTCAACAGCGCGCCGCTCGCGATGCCCGTGCCGAAGGTGATGCCCGCGCCCACGCTCCAGTCCGGGGGCACCGGCACCGCGGCGTGCACCGGTTCAACGGGCGGCGCCGCCGGCTTCACTTCGACGGGTGTTTCCGCTTCGGCTTGTGCGGAGGCGGCGAGGGGAAACATCAGCGACACGGCGACGAACAGGTTTCGCATGGAGTCCTCGAGATGAGTGGAGCGCTTCCAACGAGCGATCCCCGAAATCGGCTTGCTGGTTCTGAGCACATTCTTTGACGCGTTGCATTATGGTCCGGTCGCGGCTTCGTTCGGGCCGCATCGGAGTCGCCATGAGTGACGAAGGTCAGGGCCTGTACGACCCGCAGACGGAGAAGGACAGCTGCGGCATCGGGTTCGTCGCGAACATCAAGGGCGAGCAGTCGAGGGGAATCGTCGAGCAGGCGCTCGAGGTGCTGCAGCGAATGGCGCATCGCGCGGCCACCGGCGCCGACCCGCTCACGGGCGATGGCGCGGGGATCATGGTGCAGATCTCCCACCGCTTCTTCAATCGCGAGGGGCTCAGGCTCGGCTTCGAGATGCCCCAGCGGCGCTGTTACGGGGTGGGCCAGGTGTTTCTCCCGGCCGACGCGTTCGCGCGCGCCGAGTGCGAGCGCATCTTCGCCGAGGTGGTGCACCAGGAAGATCAGAAGCTGCTCGGCTGGCGCGACGTGCCGGTGGACCCCTCGAAGCTCGGGCCGGTCGCGCGCGGCGTGCTGCCGGTGATGCGGCAGCTCTACATCGCGCGCCGCCGCTGCGTTCCCAGCGCCTTCGAGCGCAAGCTCTTCATCATTCGCAAGCTGGTGGAGAACCGGGTGCGCGCCTCAGGAGTGGATCCGCAAGGGCGCTTTCACGTGGCCTCGTTGTCCGCGGACACCATCGTCTACAAGGGGCTGCTGCTGCCCTCGCAGCTGCCGCAGTTCTATACCGACCTGCGCGACCCCGAGTTCGTCAGCGCGATCGCCGTGGTGCACTCGCGCTTCTCGACCAACACCTTCCCCACCTGGGATCTCGCGCAGCCGTTCCGCTTCATCGCCCACAACGGCGAGATCAACACGGTGCAGGGAAACCGGAACTGGATGAACTCGCGGCGCAGCCTGCTGCAGTCGGCCAAGTTCGGCGGCACCCTCGATCGCCTGCACCCGATCATCGTGCCGGGGAAGAGCGACTCGGCGCAGTTCGACAACATCCTCGAGCTGCTCACGCTGGGCGGGCGCTCGCTGGCGCACGCGATGATGCTGCTCATTCCCGAGGCGTGCGAAGGCAACCCGGGCATGGACGACGCGCGGAAGGCCTTCTACGAGTTCTCCAGCTCGCTGATGGAGCCGTGGGATGGCCCGGCGGCGATCACCTTCACCGATGGGCAGTTGGTGGGCGCGACCCTCGATCGCAACGGCCTGCGCCCGGCGCGCTACGTGGTGACGCGCGATGATCGGGTGATCCTGGCGTCGGAGGCCGGGGTGATCGACATCCCGCCCGAGCAGGTGGTGCGCAAGGGGCGGCTGCAGCCGGGGCGCATGTTCCTGGTCGACACGGTCGAAGGGCGGATCCTCGAAGACGCCGAGGTGAAGAACGAGATCGTCAATCGCTGGCCGTACCGCAAGTGGCTCGATCGCAACGTCTTCACCTTCGAGGAACTGCCCGAGGTCGAGCCGCCTGCTTCCCCGCCCGAAGAGGAGCTGGCGAGGCTGCAGCGCGCGTTCGGCTACTCCGACGAAGATCTGCGGTTGCTGTTGGCGCCCATGGTGGAGACCGGCAAGGAACCGACCGGCTCGATGGGCAACGACGCGCCGCTCGCGGTGCTCAGCGATCGTTCGCCTTCGCTGTTCGACTATTTCCACCAGCTCTTCGCGCAGGTGACCAACCCGCCCATCGATCCGCTGCGCGAGGCGATGGTGATGTCGCTGGCCACCAGCATCGGGCCCGACGGAAACACCTTCGAGGAGACCCCGGAGCAGTGTCACCGCCTCTCGTTGCCAGGGCCCATCCTGTCCAACGAGCACGTGGCCCGGCTCAAGGCGATGCGCTCGCTGGGCGTGTTCGAGCCCCGGGTGCTGCCGATCACCTACACCGGCGCGCTCGACGAGGCGGTAGCGAAGCTGTGCGACGCCGCGGTGGCCGCCGTGGAAGACGGCGCTGACGTGCTGATCCTCAGTGATCGCGGGGTGGACGCGCGCCGGCTGCCGATCCCCGCGCTGCTCGCCCTGAGCGCGGTGCACCAGCGGCTGGTGAAGGACGGTATCCGCCGTCACACCGGCTTGCTCATCGAGACCGCCGAGGCGCGCGAGGTGCATCACTTCGCGCTGCTGATCGGGTTCGGCGCGGCGGCGGTGAACCCATGGCTGGCGATCGACTCGATCCCCGAGGCCGATCGCGCGCCGGGCGCGAAGAACTTCATCAAGGCGATCAACGAAGGCCTGCTCAAGGTGATGTCGAAGATGGGCATCTCCACGGTGCAGTCGTACCGCGGGGCGCAGATCTTCGAGGCCGTCGGGCTCGAGCGGGCGCTCATCGATCGCTACTTCACCGGCACGCCTTCGCGCATCGAGGGCGTCGGCCTGGAAGAGCTGGGCTTCGAGGTGCGGGAGCGCCACCAGCGCGGGTTCGGCGTGCAGCAGGACGACCTCGCCATTCCCTTCACCGGGGGCGTGTACCAATGGCGCCGGCGCGGTGAGCGGCACAAGTGGAACCCCGAGACGATCGCGAAGCTGCAGGCAGCGACCCGGGCGAACGATCCGCAGCTGTTCGCGGAGTACGAGCGCCTCGCGGACGAGGAAGATCTCGACCCCGCACTCATTCGCGGGCTGCTGGAGATCGACACCACGCTCGCCAGGCCCGTGCCCCTCGAGGAGGTCGAGCCGGCCACCGAGCTGGTGAAGCGCTTCGTCACCGGCGCGATGTCGTTCG
>VFKJ01000149.1 GCA_009885595.1 Myxococcales bacterium
GAGCAGGTGATCAAGCAGCACGTGGTGTGGGCCGTCGGGGCGGGGCTGGTGCCGGTGCCCATCATCGACTTCGTGGCGGTCACCGCCATCCAGGTCGATCTGATCAAGCAGCTCTGCACCCTGCACGGCGCCAGCTACGAAGAAGCGAACGGCAAGATGTGGGTGGGCGCGCTCACCGGGGGCGCCCTCGCGCGCATCGGCGCTTCCGCCATCAAGGCCATTCCCGGAATCGGCAGCCTGCTGGGCGGACTCTCGATGTCCATCGCCTCGGGCGCGTCGACGTGGGGCGTGGGCCAGGTGGTGAACAAGCACCTCGCGGCGGGCGGCACGCTCACCGACCTGAACGTCGACAAGGCGCGCCAGATGTACGAGGCGGAATACGAGCGCGGCAAGCAGGTCGCGAAAGAGGCGACCGAGAGCACCGAGTCGAAGGACGTCTTCGAGAAGCTCGACAAGCTCGGCGCGCTGAAGGCGAAGGGCGTCATCACCGAGGCCGAGTTCGAAGCGAAGAAGAAGGACCTGCTCGCGCAGGTGTAGGTGTAGAGGGGAACCTCCCCGAGAGCGAACGATCGTTCGCTCAGGGCGTGTTCGACTGGACCAGCCGCTTGAACGCCACCCGCGCGCGGTCGACCGCTTTGCGGTCCTTCAGCAGGCGCAGGTACACGTTCATCGTCATCATGATGCCCTCGAGCTCGAAGGCGACCTGGCGGGGGTCGGTGTGCTTCGAGAGGTGGCCTTCGGCGATGGCCAGCTGCACGGTCCTGGCGAGCGCTTCCACCAGGTTCTTCTGCTGCTCGAGCAGCACGTCGTGCGGCCGGCCCTGGCGATCATCGAGCTCGGCGTTGGCCTGCTGAAAGATGCAGCCCCCGGGCATGCGGGAGTCCGTCATCCACTCGATCCACTGCTCGAAGATGCGCTCGAGGCGGGGCAGCCCGCGCGGCGCCTTGAAGGCGGGCAGCAGCACGCGCTCGGTGAAGCGGCTCGAGGCGACGTCGAGCACCGCGACCTGCAGCTCTTCCTTGCTGCCGAAGTGCGAGAACAGGCCGCTCTTCGAGAGCCGCAGCTCGAAGGCGAGCGCGCCGATGGTCAGGCCCTGCAGCCCATCGCGACCCGCCAGCAGGAACGCGCGGTCGAGGATGCGCTCGCGGGTGGCTTCTCCCTTCGACATGGCGGGAAAATAAGAACGGTCGTTCGGCAGCGCAAGGCCACCCGCGCTATTTGCCGATGCAGAACCGCGCGAAGATGGAATCGAGCAGCGCGGTGGACGCGTCTTCACCCGTCAGCAGGCAGAGGGCCTCGAGGGCGAGTCCGACTTCACCCGCCACCACCTCGAGAGTGGAGACGTCGAGGGCGGCGCGCGCGCGCACCAGCGCTGCTTCGACCTGGGTCAAGGCGGCGAGGTGTCGCTCACTCGAGGCGAGCACCGCCGCCGCGCTGCCGGCGCCCAGTCGGGTGACGAGCGCGTCCCGCAGCGCGTCGAGCCCCTGCCCGGTCTGGCCTGACACCGCGAGGAGTTGATCATCTGGCCCCTGGAGATCCGCCTTGCCCCGCACCTCGAGCAGGCGCGAAGGCTCGACCTCGGCGCGCCAGGCGGTGTGCTCCGCGGCGGACGCCTCGGGAGGCAGCACCAGCACCGCGACGTCCGCGCCCGCGAGCGCCTCTCGCGTCTTGCCGATGCCCAGCGCCTCGATGCGCCCGGTGGCCACGCGCAGGCCCGCGGTGTCGATGAGCGTCACCGCGAGGCCAGAGAGCTCGAGCCGCGCCTCCAGGGTGTCGCGGGTGGTGCCAGGGTCTGCGTCGACGAGCGCGCGGGCGACCCCGGCCAGCGCGTTGAAGAGAGTCGACTTGCCCGCGTTCACCGGGCCGTACAGCACCACCCGCGCGCCGCGGCGGAGGAGCGCGCCCCGCCGCGCATCAGCGAGCAGCGCGCCGACCTCGGCGAGCACCACGTCGAGCCGCGCCTCGGCGTCGGCGTCCGCGCCGTCGGCTTCTTCGGGGAAGTCGAGCGAGCCCTCGAGGTCCGCGTGGAGCGCGAGCAGCGGCGCGTGCACGGCCTGCAGGCGCGAGGTCAGCGCTCCCGAGAGCTGGGCGGCGGCCGAGCGCACCTGCGCCTCCGACTCCGCCGCGACGAGATCGGCCACCGCTTCCGCGCGGGCGAGGTCGATTCTCCCCGAGAGGAAGGCGCGGCGGGTGAACTCCCCGGCGGTGGCCGGGCGCACGCCTTCTTCGCGCAACACCTCGGCGAGGAGGAGCGAGAGCAGCCGGGGGGCGCCGTGGGCGTGCAGCTCGACCACGTCTTCGCCGGTGAAGCTGTGCGGCGCCTGGAAGGAGATGGCGAGGCCTTCGTCGAGCACCGCCCCCGCGGCATCGGTGAAGCGGGTGAAGTACGCGTGGCGGGGGGTGAGCTGATCGGGCAGCTCGCGCGCGACCCGTCGCGCCGCGCGCAGCGCCGCGGGCCCAGAGAGACGGATGATGCCGATGCCGCCAGCGGCCGGCCCCGTCGCGATCGCCGCGATGGTGGACATGGCGCTTCCCCTACTACGGGTCAGGGCGCTTCGATCGCTCCGATGTCCGGCGCCCCACCCGCATCGCGGGCCCGCCCGAAGAGGTCGAGCACGATCGGCGTGCCGTCCGTGCGCTGGGTGATGACGCCCCCGTTGAGACAGGGGGCCCCGTTGGGCACCAGCGGGTTGCTCGAGCCGCCATCGGCCAGGGCCACGCTCGGCGCGAAGCAGCTGGTGGTGCCAAAGGTGTTCGCGTTGCCCCCGAGCATCCCACCGTCGAACAACCCCTCGGC
>VFKJ01000403.1 GCA_009885595.1 Myxococcales bacterium
CCCCGACGTCACCATCACGAAGCCGAGTGAAGTGCGTGACTGGAGCGCTTGCAGAGGGGCCAGCTCGGAACGTGCGCTGAGCCGAACAGAAACCCCTCGTCCCCGATGGCCGCTGGTCCCTCGACTCCGCTCGGGACGAACGGACGGGTTACATCCGCTCTTCGATGGCCTTGTTCGACATCTCGTCCGCGGCGCGGTTCATCTCGCGCGGCACGTGGACCAGCTTCACGCGCTCGAACTCGTTGAGCACCTTGAGCGCCTCTTCGTACAGCGGCCGCAGGCTGGGCGACTTCACCTGGTAGCGCCCCCCCAGCTGCCGAATCATCAGCTCGGAGTCCGCGAACACCTCGACCTCCCGCACCCCCAGTTCCCGCGCGCGCTTGAGCCCCAACAACAACCCCTGGTACTCGGCGTAGTTGTTCGTCTGGTGCCCGAGGAACTTGCCCAACCGATCCACCACCTGGCCGTTGGGCTCGACCAACACCGCGCCCGCCCCCGCCGGCCCCGGGTTTCCCCGCGCCGCGCCGTCTGAGTAGAGCCGCAGCCGGATGTACTGAGGCGCCTGCTCCACCTCTTCCACCCCGTTGCCCTCGAGCAGCGCCGCGGCCTTCTCCAGCGCCCGCTGCAGCTTGGAACGATCGAGCTGGGGGAACGCGCCCAGGGTGGCGACCAACGGCTCTTCGCGGGCGATGAAGCGCAAGACCGCCGCCTGCATCGCACGGCCGGTCAACGCCCTTGAGCTCTTGGTCGCCATTCGTCAGCCGCGATTACTTCGCGGGCGGTGCCTCGAGCGTCTCAGCGGCGTAGATGATGCGGGTGCACGAGGGGCAGGTGTCGATGCCCTTGCTCGCCACCAGGGTGTTGAACCGCTGCGCCGGGATGTTCATGCGGCAGCCCGAGCAGGTGCCGGGGTGATTGACGGGCACCAGCGCCGGCATGCGCTTCTTGCGCACCACGTCGTACTGCCGCAGCAGCTTGCCATCGACCTCGCGGGCGGCGACCTCGCGCTTGCCGTCGACCACCTTCACCTGCGCCTCGACCTCGGCCAGCTTCCCGCGCAAGGCGGCGATGCGGTCGACGAGGTCCTTGGTCTTCACCGTGAAGTCGGCTTCCTTCGCCTTGACCACTTCACGCTGCACCAGCGCCTGGCGGCCCAGCTCCTGGACCTCCTCGGCCATGGTGACCTGGCCCTTCTTGGCGATGTCGATCTCCCGAGCAAGCGCAGAGTACTCGCGCGTGGAGCGCTGCTCCGTCAGCCGCGCCTCCCACTTGCGAACCTTGTCCTTGTCGTCGGTGATGTTCTGCTCGAGCGTGCGCCGCTGGCTCTCGAGCTGATCGAGCTTGGTGCGCTCGGCGTCCACCGAGGCTTTCGCCGCGTTCAGTTGCTTTTCCAGCTCTGACATCTCGCGTGGGTACACCTCGGCGTTCTTCTTCAGCGCCGCAATGTCGAGGTCCACCTTCTGCAGCGCCGCGAGAGCCAGCAATTTGTCCCGCAAAACTTCCTCCAACGTGAAAGACGAGTGCGGCCCTTAGCTGAAACGTGTTTGCCGATCCACGACTTACGATGAGTCGCTCTGACACCCGCGTCAGGTCCGCGGCCGGAAGTCGACAGAACCGTGGCCCGACACCCTCGATGAAGTGGTGGAAATCGAACGGCCTGCCCGAACGTTGAAGGCTGTGTCCGCTTGGCAAGCACCTTGCTGAAGCTGAAAGACGAGAGGTTGCACCATGGGACGCACCAAGCCACGCCCGGTACCGCAGTCAGGCAAGCCTCAGGGCGAACAGCAGCTCAGCGGCGCCGCCTGGGCGCAGATCGTCAAGACCATCCGCGAGCTCTCGCGCTGACCCTCACCCCGACCCTCTCCCGCAAGCGGGAGAGGGAGAGAGTTGGGTTCACGGCTCTTCGTCTTCTTCGACTTCTTCTTCGACCTCTTCGGCCTCTTCGCCCTCTTCCTTCTCGGCGGGCACCGCCTCGATGATCTTCGGCACCGCGGAGAGCCGGCTGCGGCGCCCCTCGGGCTTGGCGGTCGCTTCCCGCTGATCAGACCCGCACTTCGGGCAGATCGGGTCGGGCTTCTTCAAGTCGTAGAACTTCGCAGCGCACTTGAAACAGACGTGCTTGTTGCCGAGATCCTTGGCGGGCATTGGCGGCGCGACTTAGTGGCGCTGTGTTTCCAAGTCAACGCTTCCCCGGCTAGTGTCGAAGGTCACCGACAAACGGGCGGCGGGCCTCCCGGGTGTCCAGCAAAGGGCCGGCTGTTTCCCGTGAACGTCACCTGCGACAAGTGTGGAAAACGTTACGTCATCTCCGACGACAAGGTCGCGGGGAAGGCGTCGGTCAAGATTCGCTGCAAGCAGTGCCAAAACCTCATCTCCGTCACGGTCACCACCAGCCCGTCCGCGCCCTCGGTCGCCCCCGCGAGGGCCAAGTCGAGCGGTGGCGTGGTGCCCCAGCGCAGCCCCTGGGAAGACGAGTCCACCCGGGCCATGCCGCCCCTCGACACCACCGCGCAGTGGTTCGCCATGCTGGCCGGCAAGCAGCAGGGGCCCTTCGATCTGGTCGAGCTCCAGCGCCGGGTCGCCGAAGGTGAAGTGACCCTGCGTACCTACTTGTGGAAGGCGGGCATGGGCGACTGGAAGCGCGCCGCCGACGTC
>VFKJ01000819.1 GCA_009885595.1 Myxococcales bacterium
GGGAAGGCCCGGCGGGGTGGGGCCCGGCAAGACGTAGCCCTTGAAGGTGGGTGGCATAGGAAAAGGGGACAGGCTGCTTTATTGCCGCCCAGCGTCAAAGCATGGGCGACCCCCGCGAGTGGCAATAAAGCAGCCTGTCCCCTTTTCCCCGACCGGGGAGTCACCTCTCCCCCTGCCCGGTGACTTCGGGGTATGGGGCGCCCTCGTCATGAGCACCCGCCGTCCGTTGACCCTCGAGCAGCTCAAGGCCGCCACCGAAGTATTGGAGGCGGTCGTCGAAAATCGCGCGCTGCTCGCCGAGATGCCAGAGGACGAGCGCCGCGCCTTCCTGATGGCCGCCGGCCGCGCCGCCAGCCCCCTGCGCCACGAGATCCAGGCCTTCAGCAAGGCGCTGCGCCGCGATCGGCTTCAGCTGCGCCAGGCCCGCGATCGGGTGGTGCGCGAGAGCACCGCCATCCGCGTCGCCCGCCAGGAGGCCGTGTTCACCGCCCCCCTCCCGCTCCTGCCCAGAGAGACGCGCGAGGGACCGACGCTGGAACAGTCGCGCTACTGCTACGTCTGCAAGGTCGAGTTCAACAAGGTGCACCACTTCTACGACGCGCTCTGCGTCAGCTGCGGTGACTTCAACTACGCCAAGCGCTTCCAGACCGCGCGGCTCGACGGCCAGGTGGCGCTGATCACCGGGGCGCGCTTGAAGATCGGCCAGCAGGCGGCGCTGATGCTGCTGCGCGCCGGGGCGCGCGTGCTCGTCACCACCCGCTTTCCGCACGACGCCGCCGTCCGCTACGCCCGCGAGCCCGACTTCAAGCAGTGGGGCGATCGCCTCGAGGTGCACGGGCTCGACCTGCGCCACTCGCCCTCGGTGGAGTTGTTCGCGCGCTGGCTCGCCCGCCGGCTGCCGCGGCTCGACCTGTTGATCAACAACGCCGCCCAGACGGTGCGCCGCCCCGTGGGCTTCTTCAGCCACCTGATGGGCCTCGAGGAGCAGAGCGTCACCTCGTTGCCCGAGGGCGCGCAGCAGCTGCTGCAGGGGAGACAGGAGTGCCTGGGCGCGATGGGAGCGCTCCCGCAGCTCGGCAGCGGCGCGGCACCCGACGTGACCGGCCTGTCGAACTGGCACGTGAGCCACGGCGCGGGCGCGGGCGTGGCGGCCTCGGCGCGCTTGAGCCAGGTCCGCTACACCTACGAAGACGCGACCTACGGCATGGAGGTCTTCCCCGAGGGCAAGCTCGACGCCGATCTCCAGCAGGTCGATCTGCGCACCATGAACTCGTGGCGGATGACGCTCGACGAGGTGTCCACGCCTGAGCTGCTCGAGGTGCAGTTGGTCAACGCGGTGGCGCCCTTCGTGCTCGCGGGCCGGCTGCGCGAGCTGATGAGGAAGAGCCCGGCGGCGGCCAAGCACGTCATCAACGTGTCGGCGATGGAAGGCAGCTTTTCCCGCGGCACCAAGACCGACAAGCACCCGCACACGAACATGGCGAAGGCCGCGCTCAACATGATGACGCTCACCAGCGCGCCCGACTACGCGAAGGACGGCATCTTGATGAACGCCGTCGACACCGGCTGGGTCACCGACGAAGACCCCGCCCAGCACGCCACCCGCAAGAAGGAGGCACTCGGGTTCCAGCCGCCGCTCGACATCGTCGACGGCGCGGCGCGCGTGATCGACCCCATCTTCACCGTCGCCAACGGCGCCGAGCCCTCGTACGGGAAGTTCCTGAAGGACTATCGGCCCACGAGCTGGTGATGGATTCTCCTCCGGAGCTGCACGCGCTCTCGAAGCTGGCCCGGAGTGAAGAGCTCGCCGATCGCTCCTTCGCCAACGGCGTGCTGCGGTTGCGCTACGCGCGGTTCCCCGAGGAGCGGCCGCAGACGAAGGCCGCCTACGACGAGGCGCGCGCCTGCTCGCTGCATTTTCACGCGAAGACGCGCGCTGCCCTGCAGGACGGCACGTTGCGCGGAGGGGCGCTGCGTAAGCTGCTGGAGGAGCACCCCTCGCCCGACCCCTTCGTGGAGGAGGTGCTCGAGCTCGCGCACCCGCCGCTCGACGAGGCGCCGCTGCCGGCGCACCACACGCCCTACGTCGCCAGCGGGCTCACCGAGGTGCTGCACGCGCTCGACGTCACCCGCCTGGGTCCCGGGGACACGCTGGTCGACGTGGGCGCGGGGCTGGGGAAGGTGGTGCTGCTCGCGCACCTGCTCACCGGCGCGCGCGCGCAGGGCGTCGAGCTCGATGGCGCGTTGGTGAACCAGGCCCGCGCGAGCGCTGCTTCGTTGGGGCTCGAGGGCGTCGAGTTCGTGCAGGGCGACGCGCGCGAGGTCGAGCTGGGAGACGCGAAGGTCTACTACCTGTTCTCGCCCTTCGCGGCGGAGGTGCTCGAGGCGGTGCTGGCGCGGCTCGAGGCCATCGCGGCCCGCCGTTCGCTGTTCGTCTGCGCCTCACCCACGCCGTGCGCGTGGCTCACGCCCGTGAGCGCGCCGAGCTCGTGGCTGGTCGTTCACCGCACCGTTCATCCCGCGTGAAGGCTCACCCACCGGAAGCCCCGGCGTCCCGACTCCGCCAGCCGGTGGTCGAGCGAACCGGGCGTGTGTTGCTACGGTGAGGCGATGTGGCGCGCGCTCCCGGTGCTGGTGTGGTTGTCGGCCTGCGGCACGCCTTCCGCGAGGGACGCAGGCGTGGACGCGGGCTTCGTCCCCACCCAGACCCACCTGCTCGGGCTCAATGACGTCACCTTCCTGTTCCCGCTCGAGGACCTCGACGCCGGCACCCCGTTTCCGAACCCGTTCGAGCTGATCCCCTTCGCGTCGTTCGACAGGCTCACCACGGCGGCCCCGGCGGTGCGCACTGACCTGGCTCGCCTGCGGGTGGTGGGCCTGCGCTTCGACCTCTGCGATCGCGCGGGGCCGGTGCCCTGCGCCGAAGCCGCGGACGGCGTGTTCCGCCTGGTGCTCCAGCCCGTCTACGGAGCGCCGCCGAAGGTCGAAGACGTCGCGCTGCACGCCTTCTTCGGGGTGCCACGCGCCGAGGTGCCCCAGGTCGTCGACGAGCTCCGCGCGCTCGCGGCGCAGCAAGACCTGCCGCGCGCCGCCGCGCTCCAGGTGAACAAGCTGCCATCTGAGCACCACCATCCTTCCGCCGCGCGCGGCCGACGCGGGCATCGAGCTCGGGTCCCTCGACGAGATCTACCGCTCGCAGCCCTTCGACCTGACGCCGCTGGGGACCCAGAACGTGCGCGTCCGCACCCTGCGCGCGCTCGGCTACTTCGTCGACGCCCCGCGCATCTCACAGCGGGTGATCA
>VFKJ01000251.1 GCA_009885595.1 Myxococcales bacterium
AGCTTCGGATCTACTCCGCTCGAACGACGCAGACTCAAGGAGATCGTCTACGGCGACGCCACCCCGACGTCTGCAGCGATGATTAGCCGCGGAGTCGAGTTGGTTCAGCGCGCAGACCTCGCACTGATGGAGAAGACTCTCAACAGCTTCGCCTCGTTCGCCGGTCTTCTGCGGTCCTAGCTTCATCACCCTCTCCCCACGACGCGCGGGAGAGGGCGCGTCAGTTCTTCAGCGTTTCAGAACTGGTTCCACAGGTACTGGTTGGTGACCTCGTGGTGGAACTGGATCTCCGGGACCTTGATCATCGTGCCCAGCGCCTTGCTGCAGCGATCGGCCTGCTGCTGCTTCACCTCGGCGTACTTGGCGGCGACCGTCTCACCCAGCATGTCCGACATCCACTTGCTGCCCTTGAACAGGCGGATGCCGTCGTAGATGTTGTCCGGCAGGAAGCGGGTGCGGCTGCGCTTGGCCTCGTCGCCGCTGGTGTCGCTGGCCGGCCCCTCGAGGGCGGTGCGCATCACCGCGTAGAAGACGAGGTAGGGGTTGGTGTCGGGCGCCACGCTGCGCACCTCGAGGCGGGCTGACTTCTCGTTGCCCGTGGGGATGCGC
Organism: Myxococcales bacterium; assembly: GCA_009885595.1. Lineage (GTDB taxonomy): Bacteria > Myxococcota > Myxococcia > Myxococcales > Myxococcaceae > Archangium_A. The sequence continues at coordinate 610 of VFKJ01000251.1, forward strand.
ACCATCGCGCCGCGGTTGTTGGCGGACGCCTTGATCTGGTTGGGCGCCTCGAAGTGCGGGTCGAGCCGGCGGTACGCGTTCACCGACGGGTTGAGCACCAGGCAGAGGTCGTCGGCGTTGTTCAAGATGCGGTCGATGGCGTCCCAGCCCGCCTTGGAGAAGTTCTCCGGGCCCTTGGCGTCCCAGAACAGGTTCTTCCCGCCCTTGTTGAACGACATGTTGGTGTGCATGCCGTTGCCGTTGACGCCGGTGACCGGCTTGGGGAGGAACGAGGCGGTGCAGTCGAGGTTCGCGGCCACCTGGCGGCACAGCAGCTTGTAGAGCTGCACCTGGTCGGCGGTGATCAAGGCGTCGGCGTAGCTGAAGTTCATCTCGAACTGGCTGGGCGCCACCTCGGGGTGATCCTTCTCGTTCTGGAAGCCCATGGCGCGCTGCACTTCGGCGGCGCCGTCGATGAAGGCGCGCAGCTTGTCGCCCGGCAGCGAGTGGTAGTACCCGCCGATGGACACGTACTCGAACTTGCCCGTCTCGTTGTAGTGGCGCTCGGCGTCGCGGCTCTTGAAGAGGAAGCCTTCGATCTCCGGCGCGACGTGGCAGGTGAGCCCGTCCTTCTTGAACATGTCCTCGCCGTACTTCTTGAGCATGCTGCGCAGGTCGCTGGCGTACGGCTGGCCATCGCGGCCGAGCACCTCGCAGAACACCAGCACCTTGCCGGGACCGAACACGTCCGCCGGCAGCCAGTAGAAGGCCGACCAGTCGATGCCCAGGCGCAGGTCAGATTCCTGCTGCGCCGAGAACCCGCGCACCGAGCTGCCGTCGAAGGTGAGGTTGTCCTGGCTCTTGAGCAGGTACTTCTTGTCGTAGTCCAGCATGTGCAACCGGCCTTCGAGGTCGGTGAAGCACACGGTCACGGCCTTGATCCGCTTCTCGTCCTGCAGGTACTTCATCCGCGCTTCCCGAAGCTTGTCGGGGTTCTCGCGGTTGACGCGGGCCTGCTTCACCTCGAGGTTCATCTCCTCGAGTTTCTCGTAGGGGATCTCCAGGAAGTCACGGAGTGGGGTGCTGGTCATGTCGGCTCCTTTTCGTGTGGGACTGCGTGGTTGAGC
>VFKJ01000544.1 GCA_009885595.1 Myxococcales bacterium
CCGTGGTGGTGCCCGCGTCGAGATTCCTCAAGCGCCTGCGCAGCTCAGAGACCGAGGTGGCGAGCTCGTCAGGGGCGGCCTCCTCCATCGGACCGCACGCGCTGAGGGAAACCATGACCACGACGAGGACCAATCCGGACAGTCTCCACGGCATCTTCATCTTGCTCCTGGTGCTGCGCTTTGCGGCTGCGGGGGTGCAGTCGTCGAGGCGTCAGGAGTACGCCGCTCGAGTGTGGGCTCGGAAGAACCGGGCCCGGCACACGGCCACCGATGTAGGGCGCGTGTGATCAGGGTGTTGGCGGTGTGCCGAAAGTCCTACCTGTCAGACCGGGCACCGCTTCCGAGCGCGATTTTCCGTCGATGGTGGAGCGTGGCTCCGCGGAAAGTTTCATCGCCGGCGGTCGGCGTGCCCTTTTCGGATGCGTGCACGTTGGGGAAGGACAGCTCTTTCTGCTTCACGCTTCCCCTCGAGGCGTAGCCGCTCTTCACGCCAACGCGAGGAACGACTCGAGCAGCCGCGTCACTTCCGCCATCTGCGTGGTGTCGGCGAGCTTCACCGCGATGCGCCCCTGCGTGAGCAGCGTCTTCACCTGCCCCACCACCTGATCCGCCTCGGGGCTCGGGTTTTCCTGCGCGCTGGTCTCGAGGATCCGCACCAGCCGCTCGGCCTTGTCGAGCACGCGGGGGAAGTGCTTGAGCACGCTCTCCTTGTCCTTCTCCGCCTGCTGGGTGGCGTAGTCGGCCTGCTCCTTCACCAGCTTGTCTACTTCCTGCGGCGTCAGGGTGGTGCGCGCGTCGATGCGGATCGCCTCGGCGATGCCCGTGGTGGTGTCCACCGCGCGCACCGACAACGTGCCTTCGTTCGACAGCTCGAACGTCACCTCGATCGGCACGTCGGCGCGCCGCTCGACGGTGAGGTCGCCCAGCACCAGCTCACCCAAACGCGTGCACTCGTCGGCCCACTCGCTCTCGCCCTGGAAGATCGGCAGGCGCGCGCTCGTCTGGCCGGCGCGGTTGGGAAGGAAGGTCTCCTTCGCCACCGACGGCACCGGGGTGTTGCGGGCGATGAGCTTTCTCACCGTGCCGCCGAGCACGCCCACCGACAACGAGTGCGTGGCGACGTCGATCAGCGTGGTGGCGCCCGCGCGGTTGGCGAGCTCGGTGGCGTGCACCGCCGCGCCCAGCGCCACGGCCTCGTCGGGGTTCAGGCCCGACACCGCCGGCCGGCTGAAGAACTGCTGCACCAGCTTGCGCACCAACGGCACGCGCGTCATGCCGCCGACGAGCATCACCGCTTCGACGTCGTCGGGGTCGAGCTTCGCTTCACCCAGCGTGCGGCGCACCACCTCGAGGCACCGATTGCTCAGCGGCTCGGCCAGCGACTCGAAGAAGTCCCGGGTGAGCGCGGTGTCGAGCTGGCAGAAGCGCCCGTCGTTTCCTTCCGAGTGATCGCCCAGCTCCGTCGCCGAGAGGAACGCCTCGGGCTGATCAGACAGCGTGCGCTTGGCCCGCTCGGCCGCGTAACGAAGTCGCTGCATCGAGACGCGGTCCTTGAGCACCGCCTCGCGGTACGCGTCAGGCACCTGCGCTACCAACCACTGCACGATGCACGCGTCGAAGTCGTCGCCCCCCAGCTGCGGATCGCCGCCGGTGGCCTTCACCTCGAACACGCCGTTCTCCATCTCGAGGATGGAGACGTCGAAGGTGCCGCCGCCGAGGTCGAACACCAGCACTTTTCCGCGCACCGCGTTGACCAGCCCGTACGCCATCGCCGCGGCGGTGGGCTCGTTGACGATGCGCAACACCTCGAGCCCGGCGATGCGCGCGGCCTCGCGCGTGGCCTGGCGCTGACCGTCGTCGAAGTTCGCGGGCACGGTGATCACACAGCGCGACACCGAGCGGCCGAAGTGCGCCTCGGCGTCGAGCTTGAGCTCACCCAGCAGCATCGCGCTCACCTGGGTCAGCGGCATGATGCGGCCCGCCACCTTGATGCGCACTTCACCCGACGGGCCCTGGATCAGCGGGTACGGCACCACGGCCTTCGAGGCGGCCGCCAGCTCCGGGGTCCAGCGCTTGCCGATGTAGCGCTTGGTGGCCGGCGCGACGCGATCGGGCGCCTCGTCACCGAGCATCTGCGCGCGCTCGCCCACCACGCGATCGCCCATCGCCGTGAAGCCCACCACGGAAGGCGTCAGCCGAGAGCCCTGGCGGCTCGGGATCACGATCGGCCGGCCATTCTCCACCGTCGCAACCGCGGAGTAGGTCGTGCCCAGGTCGATGCCAATCACCGGTTCCATGCGCGCGCGGACCTTACCTGCACGCGCC
>VFKJ01001155.1 GCA_009885595.1 Myxococcales bacterium
CGCGTAGCTGCCGCCCCCCTGATCCTCGAGGGAGAAGGTGGGGCCGCCCACCTGCGTGAGGGTGGCGGTGGCGCCCGGGGTGCCCACCGGGGCGGAATCTGGGCTCTCGCCCGCGCGCTGCCCGAAGAAGACGAAGGCGAGGTTCTGCGCGGGAAGGTGGATGCCCGCGTCGTCGAGGGTGAGGCCGCCATCGAAGACGAAACCGCCCGCGTCGAGGCCCGAGAGCCCGGCATCGAACCCGTTGCCCGCGACCGCGCTGCCCTTCACCTCGATGGCCGGGGTGGCGAGCAGGGTCGAGACCGCCACCGTCTTCGCCGCCGCCTGGTTGCCGATCTTCTGCAGATCGCAAGCGACCAGCCCCAGGAAGGCGAGGGTGGCCAGCGCGGCTCGGGTGATTGTGGGTGACGAGTTCATGGAGGCGGCAGCATAGTCGCCCCGACGTGGCGACCAACCCTCTGCAGAGCGCCGGAAGGCGGTTCGTTCAGAAGTTCGGCGTCGCGTTCCTGTGGGCGACGCTCGTGGGGATGCTCTTCGGGGGCGCGTCCTACTTTCGCCTCGAGCGCACCGAGCTCGAGGGCGAGCCCCGATGGCACGTGTACCCCAGGCTGTGGCTGGACCTGGCGGAGGCGCGCACGGTCGACTGGCGCTCGCGTGAGTTGGGCCGCGACGACGAACGGCCCGACGGCGTGGTGCTGGTGAACGTCGACGAAGACACCCTCTTGAACGCGCGCGAATCGGAGCACCCCGAGTGGGCGATGCGCCCCTGGCCGCGCGAGCTGCTGGGCGCAGTGGTGGAGCAGGTGGTCGAGGAGGGCGCGTCGATGGTCTTCATCGACGACTCGTTCTCCGACGTTTCGCCGCGCCAGTGCGCGCCGTGCAAGGGCGAAGACGCGCGCACCGACGATCAGCGCTTCGCCGAGCGGCTCACCGGGCTGGGGGGGAAGGTCATGCTCGGCTTCGACTGGCGCCGCGAGACCCGGCGCTCGCCCGATCGCCCCCTGCTGCCCCTGCTGATGAAGGTGGCCCACGTGCAGACTCGGCTGCTGGCGCTGCCGGTGGTGCGCCGGGTGTTGTTGCAGCGCACCACCGCGTACGTGATCGACGACGGGGTGAACGCCGACGGCTTCACCGTGTGGGCGGGCTCCACCGGGGAGGTGCGCACCAAGGAGCTGGCCACCGCGCTCGAGGTGAAGGGCACTCCCACGACGCGCAGCCTCACCCCTGCCGATGACGCCGCGGAGATCACCGCGGAGCTGTTGCTGCAGGGGCTGGCGCGCGTGCAGGTGCAGGGCTTCGATCCCGATCTCGCGCCGGTGGCGGGCGCGCTCGACGCGCCGGTGCCTGCGCTGTTGATGCCCGAGGTGGCGGTCGCGAGCATGAAGCTGTTCCCTGACCCCGACGGGCTGGTGCGCTCGGTGCCGCTGCTGGTGAACACCGCGCGCGGCAACCAGGCGGGTGGGCTGGTGCCGGGAGTGGCCCTGCGCGCGCAGCCCGGCGCATCGGGTGCCTTCAGCGTCTCGGGGGGCCTGCTCAACGGCGAAGGCCAGCCTGGCGTGCCCATCGATCCTCAAGGGTTCCTGGCGCTGCGTTGGAACGCGGACGAGGCGGGGCGGTCGGGCCGCGGCACCATGAAGCGCTCGGTGCCCGCGTGGCGGCTGCTGGTCAACCGCGAAGATGACGAGGCCGGGCGGGGCGTGCGGCACCACGACAACGATCTGACCGGGCGGGTGGTGGTGCTGGTCGACGAGCGCACCTCGCCGGTGCTGCAGACGCCGGTGGGGCCGCTCACCCGCGGCGCGATCTGGGCGCAGGCGATCACCAACGTGACCCGGGGGCAGGGGATCACCCGGGTAGAGCCGAAGACCGACTTCTGGCTCACCGTCGCCTTCGCCTTCGTGGGCGCGATCCTCGCGGTGGCCTGGTCGAGCCTGATGCGGCGCCCGGGCTGGCTCGCCTGGGCCGCGACGATCGCCGTCCTGGTGGTGGTGCACGCGCTGCTGGCGCGGCAGCTCTACGTCACCCAGCAGCGGCAGGTGGTGATGCTCGCGCCCATCCTCTCCGCGAGCCTCACCTTCCTCGCGTCCCTGGGCTACGCGCGCACGCTCGAGCAGAGCCTTCGGGACTTCGTGCTGCGCGCGCTGGGTGGCGCGGTGCGGGCCGACGTGTTCCGGCGGGTGGAGCGGGATCTCGCCCTGATGCGCCCGGAGCGCCGCGAGCTCACGGTCTTCTTCTCGGACATCGAAGGCTTCACCTCGGTCTCGAACCAGAAGGATCCCGCGGTGGTGGTCGACGTGCTGCGCGACTACCTCTCGGAGATGACCACGCTCGTGCTGGATCGCGGCGGCCACGTCGACAAGTACCTGGGCGACGGCATGATGGCCTTCTGGGGCGCGCCGGTGTCGATGCCCAACGACGCCGAGGCGGCCTGCGAGGCCGCGATCCTGATGCAGGCGCGCTTCGACGAGAAGCGGGCGGAGTGGGAGAAGAAGTGCGGTCACACCCTGGTGCTGCGCGCGGGGCTGGAGACCGGCGACACCGTGGTCGGCGAGATGGGCACGCTCCACCGGGTGAACTACACGGTGATGGGTGAGCCCGTCGCCACCGCCTTCAGGTTGGAGTCGCTCGCGAAGACCTACGGCGTGCGGACCCTGGTGGGCGAGACGCTCGTTGAGGAGGCGAAGGACACGTTCCTCTTCCGCGCCATCGACACCGTGCGCATGGGCCGCGAGGGGCAGCCGATTCGCATCTTCGAGCTGCTGGCGCGCCTGAGCGAGCGCGACGCCTTCGCGTGGATGGAGCAGTACGAGCTCGCCCACCTCGCGTGGACGGAGCGGCGCTTCGCGGACGCGCTCGCCGGCTTCACCGCGCTCGCCGCCGTCCGCCCTGAGGACGCGGTGATCGCGCGCTACGTGAAGCGCAGCACCGCGTTCGTGGCCGCGCCCCCCTCAGCCGAGTGGGACGGCATCTCCGAATCCCAGTGAAAGTTGCCCCTCTCCCTCTCCCCGCCGGGGAGAGGGTCGGGGTGAGGGGCGAACGAGGCAACAGCCGCGCGCAACCTCGAGCGCCGCGAGCCTCGTGACTGAACGAGCGTGCAGTTTAGAGCCGGGAGGCGCCAGCGGTTCTCGAGCGTGGTGCGTTCCTCAGCCGACAGGGTGACCCGATAGCGTAGATTCATGGCGACCGTCGATCACATGACCGCACCGACCGCCACGCCCTCGTCGTCAGCCCTGTTCACCGAGAAGCAGGGTCAGTACCTGGCGTTCATTTACACCTACGCACTGATCAACCGTCGCGCCCCGGCCGAGGCTGACATGCAAGCGTACTTTCAGGTCACGCCGCCGAGCGTCCACAGCATGGTCGTCGAGCTTGAACGACGTGGGCTGATCCGGCGCGTCCCACGGCAAGCACGCAGCATCGAACTGCTGATCGCCACCGACCAGCTTCCGCCGCTGCGGCCTCAACCGATCAAAACCACTGTGGCCGGGTACTAGTGGTCTCCCTCTCCCTGCGCAGCGGGGAGAGGGCGGGGTGAGGGGCCCAAAGCCTTGTCGTGGACGCTCCGAACCGCCCCTCACCCGGCCTGCGGCCGACCTCTCCCCGCTGCGCAGGGAGAGGTTCCGCGGGTGCTAGCGGGTCCGGACTTCCCTCGGCGCCGAGGTTCTCCGCTTTGCCGGCTTGGAGACCGGCGCGGGCTTCTTCTCCACCTGCGGCAGCGGCGCGCGCTTCTGCGGCGGCGAGTCGTGCTTCTCGTAGAACGCCACCAACTGCGGCCACAGCGTCTTCGCCGCGTGCTTGCTGACCACCGCGCCCACGTGACCGCCGGGCAGGTGCAGGTGCTGCTTGTCCTTGGCGCCGATGACGTCGATCAGCGCAGCCGCGCTCGGCCCGGGGACGATGTTGTCGTGCTCGAAGGTGACCGCGAGGGTGGGGCACACCAGGTTCTTCAGCTCGACCTTCTTGCCCTTGAGCGCGAAGCGACCGGGGAGCAGCGCGTCCTTCTGGTACAGCTCCGAGATGTACGTTCGGTAGAACTCACCGGGAATCGCCACGTTGTCGTTGCCCCAGGTCTCGAGCGCGAGGTGACCATCGAGGAACTCGTCGTTCCAGGCGCGATCGATCAACATCACCGCCTTCTGCAGCGGCAGGGTGGGGCGCAGCATCTGGAAGGCCGACTGCAACAACCGCGGAGGCACGTTGCCGGTGCCGGCCACCAGCGCGTCGATGTCGAAGCCCTTGAGCCGCGTCCACTGCGACAGCAGGCTGCCGTCGTTGAACTTCACGGGCGCCGCGAGCGCGACGAAGGACTGCAGGTGCTCGGGGTGTACCGCGCCGTGAATGGCCGCCAGGGTGCCGCCCATGCAGTAGCCGAGCACGTGTGTGCGATCGTGACCGACCGTGCTCGCCACTTTCCGGATCGCCCGGCCCAGCGCGCCGTCCACGAGGTCGTCGAAGGTGACGTAGCGATCTTCGTCACCGGGCGTGCCCCAGTCGATGCAGAAGACGTCGAAGCCCTGCGCGACGAGGTACTCCGCGAAGCTCTTCCCCGGCATCAGATCGAGCACGTAGTGCCGGTTGATGAGCGAGGGCACCAGCAGGATGGGCGTCTGGTGCGAGATGCCCTCAGGGCGCGCCTGGTAGCGCAGCAGCTTCCACTTGTTCTCCTGCCAGAAGATCTCGTGGGGGGTGACGCCGACCTGCGGCTTGGGGCGCTTCCACAGCGTGAGCAGATTGGTGATGCGCTTCATTCGTAGAGCGCCTCCAGGCGCGGGCCGAACGACTTGTAGACTTCCTTGCGGCGGACCTTGAGGGTGCTGGTGAGCAGCCCACTCTCGACGGTCAGCGGCGTGTCGATGATCACGAACTTCTTGATCGACTCGTACGAGGCGAGCTGCGTGTTCACCTGGTCGATGCGGGACTGCACCAGGTTCTTCCGCGCCTCGGGGATCGCGCCGTTCGCCACCCCCGACTCCTTCAGGTGGGCGTCGACCGCCTGCTCGTGCAGCCAGACGGCGGCGACCAGGTAGCGGCGCGCGTCTCCGAACACCACCACCGCCGCGATGAACGGATCGTCGCGGAAGCGGATCTCGATGTTCGCGGGCGGCACGTTCTTGCCGCCGGCGGTCACCAAGATGTCCTTCTTGCGATCGATGATCTGCAGGAAGCCGTCGTCCGTGAAGCGGCCGACGTCGCCGGTCTTGAGCCAGCCGTCCTCGGTGAAGGCCTCGGCGGTGGCCGCGGGGTCCTTGTGGTACCCGCTGAACACCGTGGGGCCCTTCGCCATGATCTCGCCGTCCTCGGCGAGCTTGAGCTGCACCGACGGGAGCACCTTGCCCACCGAGTCGAAGCGGAACGCGTCGGGGCGGTTCAACGTCAGCGTGGGCGAGGTCTCGGTCAGCCCGTAGCCCTCGATGATCAGCAGGCCCGCGGCGTGGAAGAACTCCTTCACCTCGCGCTTGAGCCCCGCGCCGCCCGACAGGCAGAAGCGGAACTCGCCTCCCGTGGCCGCGCGCAGCGCTGCTTGCCGCTTCGCCGGCTCGGTCTCGTTCATCGCCGACATCGCGAGCTTCTCCCAGACCGCGGGCACGCTCATGAACACCGAGGGGCGCACCTCGGGCAGCAACTGCATCACCCTGGGCGGCTCGCACAGGTAGGTGAGCCAGCCCAGCGCGTTGCCCAGGCACGCCTCGCCGAAGCCGAAGATGTGGCTCATCGGCAGCCAGAGGAGATCGACGTCCTTCGCCTCCAGCAGCGGCGCGTTGCTCTTGAGCCAGTCGCTGCCGTTGACGCCCACGTTGCGGTGGGTGAGGGGCACGCCCTTGGGGTTGCCCGAGGTGCCGCTGGTGTAGAGCATCTGCGCGACCTGATCGAGCGAGACCCCGGACAGCAGGCGCTCGAACTCGGTGGGCGCTTCCTGATCGCGCGCGGCGCCCATGCTCTGCACGCGGCTCCACGACACCAGCTTCTTCTCCACCTCGGCGATCGACGGCACCGCCAGGCCCTTGGCGCGCATCTTCTCGATGATGGGCCCAGGCTCGAGCGGCTGCGCGCTCAAGGTGACGATGTGCGTGACGTTCGAGTAGTCGCCCCACACCTCGAACACCCGGGCCAGCAGGCCGGGGGTGTCGACGAAGAGCACCTTGGTGTCCGAGTGGTTCACCACGTACGCGGCCTGGGGCGGCGTGTTCGCGGGGTAGACCGGCACCATCACGCCCCCGACCGCCTGAATGGCCATCGCGGCGCTGATCCACTCCACCGAGTTCGGCGCGAAGATCGCCGCGCGATCGCCTGAGCGCAAACCGGCCGAGGCGAGGAACAGCGCCGCCTGGCGGATGCCCTTCGCGTAGGCGCCCCAGGTCACGGCCGACCAGTCACCGTCGGCGGTGGGCAGCATGAAGCGCGGCCGGGTCTTCCGCTCGGGGAGCGAGTCGAAGATGGCGCGCGGTGCAGGCTTGAGCTCGAGGAAGGGCGTGATGTCCATGGCGTTCTCCCCCTCTCCCCGCGTGCGGGGAGAGGGTCGGGGTGAGGGGCTTTAGTTCTTCTTCATCTCAGCCAGCTTCTCTTCCAGATCGATCAACCGGCTCTGAATCTGGTTGAGGGCGTGCAGGGTCTTCTCCTGCTCACGCTTGGTGGGCAGCCCGAGGCCACCCCACCACTGCGCGCTGGCCTTCTCGACGCCGGCCTTCATCTTCATGCTGGCGCTCAAGAGGCCGCCCATGGGCTGCAGCACCGCGGGGGACTTGAGGACCGTCTCCATCATCTCGGCGGTCTTCTGCTCCCACATGTCGAAGCCCTTCTTCCACTGATCCCACATCATCATGTGCTGCTCCTGTTCAAAGGCCGAGCCGACGAAGCTCAGCGGTGGTGGTGAAGTCGTCATTCATCTCGTTGTCCGGCGCGGTGGCCCTCGCCACTTCGCCGAAGCACTCGAACACCCAGCCCACCTGGCGGCGGACGATGGTGTTGCCGATCGCGGGCTCGATGGTGGCGGTGGTGCGCACGCGCAGCGCCTGGGTGAAGGTGACGTCAGGCAGCTCGAGCTGGCCGGCGGCATCGACGCGCACCTGGTAGGTGTCGCGGCCGGCGAAGGGGAGCCCGCGCACCAGCCCGTTGACCACCTGGCCGACGCTGATCCACTGCTTCCCGTTCTCCAGGGGGAACCGGAAGATCGCGACCGGCTGGCTGTAGACGACCAGCGTCTTGCCGAGCACGGGCGCCTCTTCGCGAGACGCGTAGCCGAGCAGGAAGAGATCGGCGCCGTCGTTGCGATACACGCCCATGGTGGTGCCGCCCAGATCGAGCGGGCTGGCGAACTGGCCGGTGGGGAAGCTGGCGGCGAACCAGTGCTCCGACACGTTCGAGGCCGAGAGGGTCGCCACCCGATCGTCGGCGTAGTCGTTCGAGAGATCCCACACGCGCTGGCCCGCTGAGTTGGTGGCGCCGGGGATCGACACCGGCCGCGCGGTGCCCGGGGGAGACGCGAGGTAGTGCACGGGGATCCCGATGGCCGCCTGCAGCTCGCTGGCCTCGATGCGCCCGTCGAGGTTGGGCACGCACGGCAGCGGCGCGACCGCGGCGGGCACGTACGCTTCCTTCGTCGGGATGGTGCGGTTCTCGCCGCACGCGGTCAGGAGCAGCAAGCCGACGGTGATCGAGCGGGTGTTCATCAGAATCTCCAGGCCAGGCGGAGGCGCGCGAGCTGAGCGGGCATCGCCTTGAGGTTTTGGGCCGGGTTGTCGAAGCCGGCGAAGGGGAAGAGCACCGCGTATTCGGCGAGCACGTCGAAGCCGTCCTTGCTGGCCCAGGTGAGCGCGGCGTGCAGCTCCATGCCCAGGCCCGCGTCGTTGCCCGGCGTCGAGCTGGCGTAGAACGCGCGGCTGAAGGTGGCGTCGGCGGCCAGCTCGAGCTGGTAGCTGCGGAACTCGAGCAGCCGCGTCTTCGTCCACGGGCGCACGTACCAGGCGTCGGTGACGGTCCCGACGATCTCGTTGAAGAGGATGCGATCGACCCGATGGTCGGGGTGGAAGCGGAAGTTGTCGATGCGGGTGTCGCGGGGAATGTCGAGCTGCGGGCCGTCGAGCTCGCCCTCGCGCGCCGTGGTGGCGTTGCCGGGGTAGGCGCCGAAGCCGGGCGCGGGATCTCCGCTGGCGCCGCCGAGGTTGAGGCCGCCGATGAACACCGAGCCCGGAGCGCCGATGGTGGTCTCGAGCGCGCCGCCCACCTGCAGCGACTGCACGCGATCGCGCAGCAGCACGCCAGGCAGCAACGAGGCCTGCTCGGCGTCGGCCAGCAACACCGCGGCCTCGGCCTCGAGCTTGAAGTTCGCGGTCTGGAAGCGCAGCCAGCCGTCGATGACGCCAGCCTTGTACCCGCGGTGCATCACCGAGGTCGGCGTGAGCACGGTGGGCTGGGTGCTCGGCAGGTAGGCGCTGGGCACGTCGTTGTCCTGCCAGCGGTACGAGCCGAGCAGCCCGTACTCGACCGTCCACTTGCCCGCGAGGCGGCGGCGCTTGCGGGTGTGATCGTCCTTCAGGTTCATGAAGGCGAACGAGAACGAGTGCACGTCCGTGCTGGCATCGAGGATGACCTGGCGCTGGCCGTCCTTGCGGGCCTGGGTGGCGCTGACCGCGCTGAAGTCGTAGGCGACGGCCCAGAGGTGGCCGGCGAGCGAGGTCACGAACGCCACGCGATCGGCCTGGTCGCCTGAGTTGCAGTCGAGGCAGTCGCCGCCGTTCGACATCATGCCCAGGCCCCACATGTTCCCCATGCGGCCGGCGGCGAGGTAGCCGAACGGCGTGAGCACCTCGCCGTACGCGCGCTTGATGCGCAGCAGGGTGGCGGGGAACTGGCCGGGGCTGGCGGCGGGCGTGGGCGCGTTGCCGGCGCCAGGCGAGAGCACCGGGGTCGAGCCGAGCACCAGGTTGTCGATGAGGTCGAAGCGAACCTTCACGGCGGCCGCGGCGAAGGGCGCGTAGATGGCGAGGTCCGTGCGCAGGCGCATGTCGCTGCCGAAGAGCGACTGCCCGGTCGGATCGCCGAGCGGAACGGGGAAGAGCGGCTGGCCCGACGGCGTGGTGCCGCGATCGAGGTCGAGGTTGTTGAGCCAGTCGCCGCGCACGCGGAAGAAGCCGTTGACGGAGAACTCGATCTTCTCGCGCTCGAACAGATCGGCGCCGTGATCCGAGAGCCCCGAAGCGCTCGCGGTGGTCGCGACGAGCAACACGAGCACCGCCATCGCCGACTTTCTCCCTCTCCCCGCGGGGGAGAGGGTCGGGGAGAGGGCGTTCACGGAATGCCCCCCGCCAGGAACGCGCTCAGGTCGCGCGTCGAGTCACTGGCCGCCTCGATCATCGGGAAGTGGCCGCAGCGCGGATAGACGTTGAGCTTGGCGTTGGGCAGCTGCCGCACCAGCCTCTCGCCGACGGACACCGGGGTGACGCGATCTTCCCGGCCCCAGAGGAGCAGGGTGGGCACGGTGATCGTCCGATACTTGGGCTCCAGCTCGTCGAAGCGCATGCCGCGCACGGCCTCCAGCGCGCCGAAGCGGGTGCCGGGCCGCTCGAAAGCCCGCTCGACGTCTTCCGCCAGTTGCTCGGAGACGATGTCGGGATCGTAGAAGCCCATCGTCAGCCGCTCTTCGTAGCGCTCGGAATAGAAGAGGCCGAAGAGCACTTCGCCCACGCCCTTCGCGCGCGCCATGTGGAACATCGAGGGGAGCTGCGAGTCGTAGACCCACGCGTCGTACAGCGCGATGCGCTCGACCTGCGCGGGGTATTCGAGCGCGAACGCCAGCGCCACCGACGAGCCGTAGGAATGGCCGACCAGGGCGATCTTCCCGACCTTCCGCTCATCCAGCACGGCCTTGAGCAGCTTGGCCTGGGCGGTGGGCGAGTAGTCGGCGACGGGCCGGTCGGTCCAGCCGAAGCCGCGCATGTCGATGGCGATGATCCGGTGATCCTTCACCAGCTTCGGCATCACCGTGATCCAGTTCTCGATGCTGGAGGCGAACCCGTGCAGCAGCACCACCGGGGGGCCCTCGCCCACGTCCACGTAGCGCACCCGGGTGCCTTCGAGCTCCAGGTACGTGGCGTCCTGCGGCTCGCCCGGCATGGGCCCGGTGTGGAAGTGCAGGCAGCCGCTCGCCAGGAGCGCGATGGGGAGCAGCGCTCGCTTCAAGGAGAGAGCCTCCGCACTTCGCCGGCGTCGGTGAACTCGGTGCTGGTCTCGTTGTTGGTCGAGGTGATGGTGGCCACCGTGCCGAAGCACTCGGTGTTCCAGCTGAAGGTGCGCAGCGTGGTGGTGAGGTACCAGGGCACGAGGGTATTGGCGCGGAAGTACCGCTCCAGCACCGTGCGCACGCGCAGGGTGTGGAAGTTGGCGAAAGGGGTCAGCGCATCTCCCGAACGGTCGATGTTCGAGGTGTAGACCTCGCGCTGGAGGGGCGATGTGAGCCCGATGGTGTAGCCGTTGAACTTGCCGTTGACGGTGGTGTCGGTGGCCCATGAGCCCCCGGCCTGCAGGGGAAAC
>VFKJ01000380.1 GCA_009885595.1 Myxococcales bacterium
CACGTCCTCCGCCCCCGGCAGGAACGTGCGCAACGCCTGGAGGATGACGCTGCCCGCGTCTTGCCCCTTCTGCAGAATGCCCTGCACCGAGGTCTCGAGCCGGCGGAAGTCGGCAGGGGTCAGGTCTTTCATCGACCAGACGATCACCGGCACGTTCTTGCAGCGCGGCAGCTGGCGGAACCGCTCGAGGAACTCGAACCCATCCATCTCCGGCATCAGCAGGTCGAGCACCACGGCGAGGGGCGGCGTCTGGGCGGCCAGGGTGAGCCCGTCGATGCCGTGGCGCACCGCCCTCGCCCGGTAGCCCAGCTGCGCCAGGGTCGCGCTCATCAACCGGGTCGAGGCCTCGTCACCGTCGACCAGCAACACCTCGCCCGGTGCTGCGCCTTCGGTGCGCGGCTCCGGCGTCCGCTCGCCGACGGTCGCCGTGCGCGGCAAGAGCGCGAAGAAGGTGCTCCCCTTGCCGGGCGTGCTCGTCACCCCCGCAGAGCCGCCCTGCGCTTCCGCCAGCCGCTTGGTCAACGCCAGCCCCAGGCCCGTGCCCGGCTGCGTCTTGCCCGTGCCGGCGTCGAGCTGCTGGAACTCCGAGAAGAGCCGCGGAATGTCGGCGCTGGCGATGCCGATGCCGGTGTCTTCCACCTCGAGCCTGAAGAGGCCAGGCGCGTCGGGCCGGCCGCGGATCATCACCTTCCCGCCCTCGTCGGTGAACTTCATCGCGTTCGAGATGTAGTTGTAGAGAATCTGCTTGAGCCGCGAGGGGTCGATGAACAGCGCCGAGAGCGCAGGGTCGATCTCGGCGCTCACCTCCAGGCGCTTGCGAGCGGCGGTGGTGCGCAGAATCGCCGTCACCTCCTGCACCACCTTGCGCAGGTCCACCACCTCGGCGTGGAACTCCAGGCGGCCCGCTTCCACCTTCGAGAGATCGAGCACGTCGTTGATCAACTGCAGCAGGTGCCGGCCGCTGGTGAGCACGTCGCCCAAGAACTCCGAGTACTGCGGCATCTCGGGGCCCACCTGGCCGCTGTGAATGAGCTCGGTGAAGCCGATGATGGCGTTGAGCGGGGTGCGCAGCTCGTGCGACATGTTCGCGAGGAACTCGCTCTTGAGGCGGCTCGCTTCCTCGATGCGCCGGTTCTCCATCTCGAGCCGCAGGGTGCGCGCGCGAAACCGCTCGAGCTGCTTTTGCTGGCTGATGTCGAGCGCGAACCCGATGAGGGTGTGCTCGTCGAGCTTCGCCCCGCCCACCATCACCGGCACCCGCTCTCCGTCGGGGCGCAGGTATTCCTTCTCGTGGGGCTGGCTCTGCCGGGTGCTCGCCACCTCCTCGAGCGCCGCCTCGTCGACCTTCCGCCACTCGGGCGGGGTGAAGTCGGTGGTGCGCAGCTGGCCGGCCGCCAGCTCCTCGCGGGTGCGGCCGATCAGCTCGAGGAAGGCGTCGTTCGCTTCCCGCACGATCATCGTCCTCAGGTCGACCTCCACCACGCCCAGGAACGAGGCCTCGGAGAGCTGGCGAAAGCGCGCCTCGCTGCGCTGCCGAGCCTCTTCGGCGGTCTTCAGGTACACCTCGGCCAGCTCGGCCATCGTCCAGTCGAAGTACGACTGCATCGCCAGCAGCGCGCCTTGAAGGCGGTCGGGCTCCGGCGACCAGGCCGCGACGAGCAGGGGCGTGAGGTCGCGCGTCACCCCGCGCAGCAGCCGATGCCAGGTGCGAAAGGGGATGCCCAGCCGGGCATAGGTGGCCGCTTGCGTGCGCAGGTTCTCCAGCAGGGGCTGGGTGTCGCCCGCGATGGCCTGCTCGAGGCGCGCGAGGCCCGCGCGGCGATCGAGCTCGAATTGCTTCGGGTCGAGGTGGCGGGCGAACTGCGGCTCTTCGTTCATGCGGCGCACCGCGCGCTCGGCCAGCTCGTCGTAGTGCGCCTCGTAGACCTGGCAGAACGCCGCGATGCCCGTGGCGTCTTCATCTCCGAACGGGGGCCGATGCGAGTCCATCAGCTCCGTGAGTACCTTCGTCGGGTCGTGATTTCCGTGGGGCCCCCGCGCAACAGGGAGGGCTCATTCCTCGGCGCGCAGGCTGATCACCCTCATCACCTCCACGCCGCCGGGCTCGGTGACGGCGCGCTGCAGCCCGACGAGCGCTCGACCGTTCATCTGGAAGCGAAACTCCGCGCCGGACTCGGCCGCGGCGAGGTTGGCGGGGTCGAGCAGTTGATCGAAGGAGAAGACGCCCACGGGCGGCCGCGGCAGGCTCAACAGCGCGGCGGCCTGGATCGACAGCGCGAGGATCTTCCAGGCGCAGCTCGTCATCACCACCGTGCCGGGCAGGTGATGACACAGCGCGCTCTCCTCCCCCTCCGACATCACCAGGCTCGCCCGGAGCCGCGCCAACAGCTCGCGTCGATCGAAGGGCTTGGTGATGAACTCGGTGGCGCCCGCGTTGAACCCGCGCGCGCGTTCTTCCGGCAGGGAGAGGCCCGTCACCATCAGCACCGGGAGCGCGCCGAAGAGCGGGTCTCTGCGCACCGTCTCGCAGACCTCGTAGCCGGTCATGCCCGGCATGCTGACGTCGAGCAGCATGGCGTCGGGCTTCTCGCGCTGCAGCACCTCGAGCGCCATCGCGCCGCTGGTGGCCTCGAGCACGCCGTAGCCCGCCCCGGCGAGGATGGTCTTGAGCAGCTTGACGTTCACCGGCACGTCATCGACCACCAGCACGCGCGCCAACGTTTCAGCCATGGAGTTCACCCTTCGGCCCCGCGCGGAAAGAAGCCCCCGCCCCCGATTCTGATCTGCACTGGCGAGGTCTCTCTTTCCGGTCGCGGTGAAGGCTGGACAGGTCAAACCGTCACCGGGCCAACTGCTTCCCGCCCGCCTTTTCCCATTCAGCTCAAGCCGCCGCCTCGCCCGTTCGCGCGGGCCTGCCCGGAAATGGATCGCAGCGTCACCCTGGGGCTGCCACTTCGGAGCAGGGCCACCAGTTTTCGCAGGTCTGCCGCTGGCCCAGCGCGCGCACTCGCGCCCGGCATGGCCGAGCGAGACGTGAGGGAGAGAGACATTCTCGTTGCATCGAACGAGTACGCCTATGTGCAGGACCTCACCAAGGGCGACATCGTGCTCTACGTGGGGCCGACGAAGATCTCCTTGTCCAACACCGAGCGGCTGGTCGAACTCAAGCACGAGCGCTTCGCGCCGATGCGCGGAGACGACGGCAACGGCGTGCAGCCCTTCGTCGCCGCCTCGAGCGCGCAGTACCTGGTGCTGGAGAACCCCGCAAAGGACGCCACCGTCAAGCCCGTGAAGGGCAACAACTCGGCGGTGGAGTTGCTGGTGGGGCGCCGCGTGGTGGTGCCGGGCCCGGCGACGTTTCCGCTCTGGCCGGGGCAGAAGGCGCGCGTGGTGGCGGGCCACGAGCTGTCGGAGGATCAATACCTGCGCCTGCGCGTCTACGACCGGGTGGAAGGCGAGAGCGCGGCCATCGGCACCGAGCGCATCATCAAGGGCAGCGAGGTGAGCTTCTTCATTCCGCGCACCGGGCTCGAGGTGATGCCCGACGACAAGGGCA
This sequence comes from Myxococcales bacterium, assembly GCA_009885595.1. Classification (GTDB taxonomy): domain Bacteria; phylum Myxococcota; class Myxococcia; order Myxococcales; family Myxococcaceae; genus Archangium_A. The sequence continues at coordinate 3,557 of VFKJ01000380.1, forward strand.
GCTACGTGCGCAACGCGGTGACGCTGCTCGACGGGCAGTACTGCGTGCTGCGGGGGCCGCGAGGCCGCCGCCGCTACGAGCGGGGCCCCGCGGTGGTCTTCCCCGAGGCGTGGGAAGAGTTCCTGGTGAAGAACGGCGTGCGGGTGTTCGCAGCCTCGCCGCTCAAGCGTGACCGCGGGCTGCACGTGCGGGTGCTCCAGGGCTTCGAGGCGAAGGAAGGCGAGCAGGTACCCACCGGGCGCTACGAGGCAGGCCAGGAGCTCTTCGTGCACGCGCGCGAGGGCTACTTCTTTCCCTCGGAAGCGCTGGAGGTCCTCGGAGAGGTCGCCGCCGTTCAGCTCGCGGCCAAGGAAGCGGTGTACTTGAGAGACCTGCAGACGGGCGCGGTGCGCACCGTGGAAGGGCCGCTGGCGCTGCTGCCCGACCCCACGCAGGTGGAGCGCGTGCACCGCGTCGTCGACCCCGAGACCGCGAAGCGCTGGGGCCTGCCCAAGCACGACGGCGCGCGCGCGCCCACGCTGATCATTCCGCCGGGAGAGGCCGTGCTGGTCACCGGCACCCGGGCGCGCGAGGTGGTGCGGGGACCGATGATGCGGGTGCTCGGCTTCGACGAGACCCTGGAGACGCTCACGCTCTCGACCGGCACGCCCAAGCGCGACGAGGTGCTGCTCTCGACCTGTTTCCTGCGGGTGGAAGGCAACAAGGTCAGTGACGTGGTGCGGGTGCGCACCGCGGATCACGTCGAGCTCGAGGTGCGGCTCTCGTACCGGGTGTCGTTCGTGCACAAGGAAGGCGTCGACGACGCGCGCTGGTTCTCGGTGCCGAACTACGTGGGCCTGCTGTGCGATCACCTCGGCAGCCTGGTGCGCGCGGCCGTGCGCCAGACACCCATCGAGCGCTTCCACGCCGCCTCGGCCGAGGTCCTTCGCAGCGCGGTGCTGGGGGAGAAGAAGGGTGAGCGCCGCACCGGCCGCGAGTTCGAGGAGAACGGCATGGCCGTCTACGACGTCGAGGTGCTCGACGTGCGCATCCTCGACGAGGCGGTCGAGGCGCTGCTCACCGACGCCCAGCGCACGGCCATCACCTCCGAGGTGGCGCGCAAGCGCGAGCAGCTGCGCCTGCAGACCGAGGAGACGAAGGAGGTGGTGGCCCGCGCCATCTGGGCCGCGCAGCGCGAGACGCTCGGGGTGGAGACCGAGCTGGAGCTGGCCAGGCGCGCGCTGCTGCTGACCCGGGTGGAGGCCAAAGGAGAGGCGGCGCGGATCGAGTCGGTCTCACTCGCCCGCGCAGAGGCCGAAGCGCTCGCGGTGACGTCGACGGCAGAGTCCCAGGCCCGCGAGCGAAGGGCTGCGATCTCCAGGCAGCTGCTGGAAGCGCGGACGGCGGCCTTCAAGGAACAGATGGCTGCGCTTCACCCCGAGCTCGTCTCGACGCTCAAGACGCTCGGCGACCAGCAGTTCGCCGCCTCGCTCACGCGCCACCTCTCGCCGCTCGCGATCCTCGGCGGCGAGTCGGTGGCCGACGTCGCGAAGCGGCTGCTGGCAGGGCTGCCCGTGGGCACACCGTGAGGGCCTACGGAACATCTTGCGCCACCACGGTGAAGGTGTCGGCCTCGCCCTTCATTCCGTCACCATCGTCGGTCCACTCGACCAGCACGTAGCGGGACCAGCTCACGGTGCCTGCCACCAGCGAGGGGAGAAGGCGGTGCGCGAAGTACCAGGTGGCGGCGGGCGTGCCTTCCCAACCCACGCCGTACACCTGAAACACCTGCGCGCCGTGCTCCGGCTCGCGCAAGAACGCCATCACGAAGTAGTCGTGCCTGTCGGTGAGGGAGGCGCGGGGGAAGGTGACGAGCGTCGCGCCCTGGCGGGAGTGGAAGGTGTACTGCGTGTCGTCGGCGCTCACCTCCATGCTCAAGGGCGCCCCGGATTGATCGAGGTAGCGGGCCACCCGCTGCGCGAAGGAGCCGCCCGTCACCAGCAAGGTCACCCCGCCGCCCACCAGCGGCGCGTCGGTGCAGGGGTCGAGCAGCCCCTCGGCGGCCTGGCTGATCGTCTTCACGCTCAGCCCCGGGCAGTGCGCGGCGAGCTGGCTGGCCAGCTGGGCGGCGTAGAGCCCATCGGTGGTCTGCTCGGGGTTGGTCACCGTGAGGTCCGGAAGCTGCCCCTGCACCACATAGAGCTGTCGGTTGGCGCACAACGCGCGCGGACCGGCGGCCACGCACAGGCTGGCCGAAGAGCAGAACGACTGCGCATCGCAGGCGATGCCGCAACCTCCGCAGTTGGCCGCGTCGGAGACGACGTCCACGCACACCGAGGTGCTGCAGCACTCGCAGCTGCCATCGCATGCGGACGGCGGCGTCTCCACCAGCTCGCACGAGCCACCTTCGGTCACCACGTAGAAGCTGAACCCCGGGGTGTCGAAGGTGGCCACGCCCGCCTCGAAGCGCGCCCC
>VFKJ01000774.1 GCA_009885595.1 Myxococcales bacterium
CGGAAGGAGCGGCGAGGAGCTACGGGCGAGCCCTCGACTTCGCTCGGGCCGAACGGGCTCGGGTTCCGTGTCACTGCCAACCCCCTCACGACCGCACCTCACGCCGCCGCCGCAACAACCCGAGCACCGCCACCAGCCCGAGCCACTGCCCACCGACCGAGCAGCCGATCACGCCCTGGCCGGCGAACCGGGCATCCACCGCGCGAATCGAGAACTGCACCGGCGCCGACCTGGGGCTGGTGTTCCCCGCGGCATCACGCGCGTCGGCTTCCACCGTGTGCGGCCCCTGGCCGATGGTCGCGGGATCCACGTGCACCACGAACCGGCCGTTCTCGTCAGCGGTGGTCGTACCCACCGCGCGGCCATCGATGTACACGGTGACCGTGCTGCCGGCCTCCGCGCCGCCGGTGATCTCCATCGTCCGGTCCACGTCGACCTGCGCGTTGCCCGCAGGCGTGATGATCACCGGCGCCGTCGGCGCGCGGCTGTCGATGGTGAAGGTCGGCCCCGTCACCATCGCCCCCCGGTTCCCCGAGGGGTCTGCCGCGGACACGCTCACCACGTAGACGCCATCGGCGATCGGCGTGGGCGGGTTGAAGGTCCATTCACCGGCCGAGTTCGCCACCGTCGTCCCCACCGGGTTGCCATTGACGAACACCGTCACCGTCGCGCCCGGCTCGGCGATGCCGGTGATCGGCGGGGTGTTGTTGGTGGTCACCGTGCCCGGGGCCGGCCCGGTGATCGCCGTGCCCGCGGGGGCGGTGGCGTCCTTGCGCACCACCCGGGTATCGGTGCCGGTGCCTGCCGCGGTGGTCTGCGACGCCCGCACCGTCACCATCGTCCCGTCAGGCAGCCCGCGCACGTCGAGGGTGGCGCTGAAGGTGCCGCTCGCGCAGGGCACCACCTTCACCGGGAGCCCGACCCCGACGGTGATCGAGACGTCACCCGCGTTGGCCGTGCACGCGCCGGTGACGGTGTAGGTCCCGGCGTTGCCCCCGGTGATGTCCTCGGGGGTGTTGAGCAGCACGTTGGGAAGCCCCTGCACCTCGAAGCTGCGCGGCGACGAATCGGCAGAGACGTTGCCCGCGCGATCGACCTGCCGCGCCACCACCGTGTGCGGCCCCGAGCCCAGCACGGTGTTGCAGGTCCACGAGCCGGTCGCGTCGGCGGTCACCGAGCACACCAGCGCCGCGCCCTCGAACACGCTGACGATCGCGAAGGGCTCCGCGGTGCCGGTCATCGTGGGGGAAGGCGCCACCGAGGCGCCCATGGTGGGGGTGGAGATGATGGGCTCCACCGGTGCCTGGGTGTCGATGGTGAAGGTCCGCTGCGGAGAGACCCCCGAGGCGTTGTCGGCCGCGTCCGTCGCGCGCACCGTCACCACCACCACGCCGGGCAGCAGCGCCGACGAGGTGCACGCCCACTGGCCCGAGGTCGGCACCACCGTGCTGCACAACTCCACGCCGCCGCGGCTGACCCGCACCGTGCTGCCAGGCTCCCCGCTGCCCGTGAAGGTCGGGGTGGTGGTGTTGCTGAAGGACATCTCCGGGGGAGCGACGATGACCGGCGTGGTGGGCGCCACCGTGTCTTTCACCGTGGAGCGCGTGTCCGTGCCCGTGCCCGTCACGTTCGTCTGCGACGCGCTCACCACCACCGCGGGGCTGTCCGCCAGCGCCGAGGCGTTCACCGAGGCGGAGAAGCGGCCGGCGGTGCAGTTGGTCGCCACCGTCACCGTGCCCACCCGCACCGTCACCACCCCCGCCGCGGTGGTGCAGTTGCCCGACACGGCCACCGAGGTGACGTTCGCCGCGTTGATCGCCACCGGGGTGTCGAGCGTCACCGTGGGCACGTTGGCCACCGTGAAGGTGCGGCCCACCGAGGTGGGGCCGGTGTTGCTGGCGCGGTCGACCTGCCGGGCGGTGATGGTGTGCGCGCCCGTGGCGAGGCTGGTGGCGCAGCTCCACTGGCCCGAGGCGTCGGCGGGCGTGCTGCACAGCTGGGTGGTGCCTTCGAAGACCAGCACGGTGGCCAGCGGCTCCGCGGTGCCGGAGACCGCCGGGCTGGGCGCCACCGTCGCCCCCGACGCGGGGTTGCTGATGATCGGCGTGGGCGGGGGCGTGGTGTCGACGGTGATCGGCCGCCCGGGCGAGGGGACGCCGCTGTTGCCCGCCGCGTCGGTGGCCCGGGTGGTGAGCGAGTAGGCGCCGTCGGTCAGGGTGCTGGCGGTGCAGCTCCAGTTGCCGGACGCGGGGACGATGGTGCTGCAGATCTCCGTGGTCCCGGCGAACACGCGCACCGTGCTGCCCACCTCGCCCGTGCCCGCGATGGTGGGGGTGGGGTCGTTGGTGAACGCACCCGAGGCGGGGCTGGTGAAGGTGGGCACGCCCGGCGCGATGGTGTCCTTCACGGTGCTGCTGGCGCCGGTGCCGGTGCCCGCGGCGTTGGTCTGCGCGGCGGAGACGGTGATGCTGGGGCCGTCAGAGAGCGAGGCGACCGCCAGGGTGGTGCTGAAGCGGTTGCTCGAGCAGGGCGTGGTGGTCATCAGCCCGCCCACGCGCACGGTGACGATGCCGTTGGTGTCCTGGCAGCTGCCGGAGACCCGGTAGGCGGTGGCGTTGCCCGCGTTGATGGTGCCCGGTGGATCGAGCGTGACCACCGGCGCACCGATGACCACCGAGAGCGTCTGATTCGTCACCTGGTTCTCCAGCACGGAGATCCCCGAGATGTTGTTCTCGCCGTTGACGTACGCGCCCGCGCTGCTGCTGGTGACGTTCACCACGATGCTGCAGCGGGTGGTGCCCATGGCGAACCCACCCGCCGCCAGCTTCACCGAGGTGCTGCCCGCGCCGATGACGCCGTTGGCCGCGGTGGTGACCGAGCCGCCGCACGAGTTGAGCACCGTGCCGTCGGCCATCACCAGCCCGGCCGGGAAGGTGTCGGTGAAGCCCAAGTTCGTCTGCGGCAGCGCGCCGGGCACGTTGTCGATGGTGAAGGTGAGCGTCGTCGACATGCCCGAGGTGAGCGCGGTGACGGCGAACCGCTTCGAGAGCTGCGGCTGGAAGGAATAGAAGGTGAGGTCGTTCACCGACGCATACGTCCCCGGCATCGCGCCGAAGTTCCACATGATGCCGAACGAGTTGTCGACGGTGGTCGGCTCGACGTAGTTGGTGAAGGTGCCCGCGGCGTTGACCGAGTTGACCTGGCCCACGGGGCAGCGCGCGGCGTCGAAGAGGCACGCGTAGAAGCCCGCGAAGTAGCCGGTCCAGGTGATGCCGCTGCGGTAGCGCCAGGCCTCCACGATGTTGCTCGCCGGGCGGTAGCCGCCCACCAGCGCCGGGGGGCCCAGCGAGAAGAAGCTGGGGCCGAAGTCGTCGCCGCCCAGGAAGGCGTCGGCCACGTGGTACAGCCGCACCGTCGAGGGGTTTCCGGCCGGCACCACCAGCGAGTGGGTGACGATCACGAAGTCGTTCGGGTACGTGTAGAGCCAGGTGACGGTGAGGTCGTAGTTGCGGCCCCCGATGGTGGCGCGCAGCACGGTGGTCGCCGTGCCGCCGCTGCCCTGCGGGGTGAAGGTGTTGGAAATGGGCGTCCACTCCTGCAGGGTGACGCCGGTGCTCGCGAGGGTGGCGAAGTTCTGCGGGCCCGCCACCGTGTTGCCCACGGCCAGGAAGATGCCGTTGGTCATGCTGCTGTTGGTGGTGGCCGCCGCGGTGAGGCTGGGGGCGTAGAGCTGCCCCGTGCCGTTGCGCAGCACCTGGATCTGGCCCGTGTTGCCGATGGTCAACCGGATGCCGTTGGTCGAGCCGGTGCCCCCCGTCGGGTTGATGACCACCTGGCCAAAGCTGAGGAACGGCACGAGCGCCACAAGCGCAAGGACGGTATTTCGCATGGCCACTCTCCTTGGGATGAGTCGGAGGGGCAATAGGGGCGTCCGGAGACGGACGTCAAGCGGCGTCGAGGGCGTGAACGTCTTCCTTCCGGCGTTTTCTTCGCTCTTGAGAATCGTCGTGTCGCGGTTTGAATAGGGTGCGCGCATGGCTGACTCACAAACGGTCGGGAAGAGGGCTTGAACCTCTGGCGCACCCAGCTCCTTTCGCTGCTCGAGGTGGCGCGCCTCGGCAGCCAGTTCCCCGACGCGACGAAGTGGAGGCAGCTCCTCGAATTGCTCGGCCGCGAGGGCCCCAAAGGCCAGCCTTACGAAATGGAGCTCTCCTTGTTCAGCGGGCTCCCGACGCCGAAGGCGCTGATCAAGCTGCACAAGCTGCAGCTGGTCGCGCGCGACTTCTTCAAGACCCACCGCACGCAGCCGGTGAAGGACGCGAGGGCGTTCTCGATGGCGCTGGCGGCGCTGGAGCTGCCTCCCGCCTCGCACACCCAGGTGCGGCTGGTGACGAAGAGCAAGGTGAACCGCTTCGTGATCATCCACGAGCGGCTCGAGCTCAACGCCGTGCGCTTCAGCATCACCGTCGATCAACACCGCGGGGGGCACCTCGTGCTGGGGAAAGATCAGCACGCGCGCGTTTCGGAAGAGTTCGGAAGGCTCCTCGACCGCGCCTGTGAAGACAGCGCGCTCGCGGCCCACCGGGTGCTGGAGGAGGCCGACGGGCTCGAGCTCGTCGAAGTGCTGCGCGGTCAGCTCGGTCCCTTCGTCTCGGGGTTGCTCGCTGCGCCCGAGGTGATGCCCGTCGACGTGCGCGAGCTGCGCGCGGTGGTGCGGGGCCCTGCGAGCGCGGTGCTCTCGGTGCAGCTGGAACGTCTGGGCACGGACGTCGCCCGGAGCTCGCTCAACGATCCCTGGCTGGGCGACGAGCCGCCGGTGAAGGGCAAGCAGGTGGCGCGCGAGCGGCGGTTGTTCTGCACGCCAGACCTCGAGGCCGACCTCGAGGCGCTGGTGATGAAGACCGGGAAGCCCGTGCTCGTGCGCAGCAGCTGAAGCTCAGATCCCGCCGC
>VFKJ01000960.1 GCA_009885595.1 Myxococcales bacterium
AGCGCAAGCCAGAACAGACGAACCATGAGTGAATTACCTCCGAAGAGAGTCGACCCGAGAGCGAACCCGAGCCCCCTTTTGCGAGGCAAAGCCTACACGCACTCCGCGATGAAAAGCACACGGGGCGCGATGCTGTGCCGCGAGAGTGAAATCGGGTCCGCGCCGGTGACTCTCGCGCGGTGAGAAACCGGGGTCAGGGGGCTGAGGGCTTACGGAGTACGGTGCGCCCATGCAGACCAAGGGCGAGCAGCTCGCAGACCTGAACCTGCTGAAGAAGGATCGTCCGCCCGAGGAGCCGCTGCGCGCGCTCTGTCATGCCGGCTACCTCCAGGGCGGCCTGTCGATCGCGCTCGACGTGAAGATCGACGAGGCGCTCGGCCCGCTGCTGGAGTTGATCGGTGGCCCCGCGCGCACGCTCCGGGTGCTCGACATCCAGGGCCCGGTCTTCAGCGTGAAGCTCGGCACCGTCGAGCATGAATGGGAACTCGACGGCCTCGAGAGCCTGATCGACACGCTCAATCGCGCTTTCGCGTCCTCTCCCGAGGTGAAGGCCCTGGTGCTGCTCGGCGAGTGGGAAGACATGCTGCAGGTCTGGGCGCTGCCGAAGGAAGTCGTGCGCCAACTGTGGGACCGGGTTTGGTTCCGCCCCTCGAATCCACCGGGGCTCAGGGCCGCGGCAGGCTGAGGTCGCCCTCCACGCACTCCGCGACGAAGAGCACATGCGGCGTCGTGCTGTGCCGCGAGAGCGAAATCGTGTCGGTCACTTTGAAGCCGGCGCGAGTGAGCAACTCCTGCGTTCGCTCGCGCGGTGAGAAGCCGAGGCCGCCGCTGCCCTTGGTGCGGCGGAGCAGTCGCACCATCACCTGCTCCTGCAGCAGCGCCTTCTTGGTTCGCCACCCGTGGTCGTCTTCGGCTTCCTTGAGCAGCAGCCGGCCCCCCTTCTTCAGCAACTGGTGGCAGGCAGCGAGGAAGTCGGGCCAGTCGGCTTCGGGCAGCAGGTAGAGGACGTCGGAGACGGTGACGGTGTCGTAGGTGGCGGCTTCCAGCGAGGCGAGGCGCTCCACCGTCATCACGTCGAACCGGGTGTTGCCCAGCTTGCCCACCGAGCGGCGCGCCCAGTCGATCTTCCTGGGGTCGGTGTCGATGCCCACGATGGAGCGATCGGGGAAGCCGACCGCCATCAAGGAGCAGAGCAGGCCGTGGCCGCACCCCACGTCGAGAATGCGCTCGCCCTTGAGGCGGCTGGTGAGCGCTTCCAGGGGCGCGGTGGCCAGGCGCGCGCGCACGAAGAGGCGCTCGGGGAGCGGGAGATCTTTGAAGACCGAAAGAGACGGGTGGCTCAGCATGGTGGTTTTGCCCCTCACCCCGCCCCTCTCCCCGCTGCGCAGGGAGAGGGAGACAGGTCAGTGGAATTTGCGGCCGGTCTTCACGGTGTCGAGCAAGAGCGGCGCGGGGGTGAAGCGGCGGCCCAGGCGTTCCAGGTAATGCTCGGTGCGCTCGAGGATCTTCCCGTGGCCCTGCGCGTCGGCGTAGCGGAACGGCCCCCCCAGGAACGGAGGGAAGCCCAGCCCGAAGATCGCCCCGATGTCGCCATCGCGCGGGCTGCGGAGGATCTCCTCGCCCAGGCAGCGGATCGCCTCGTTCACCATCTGCAGCACGCAGCGCTCGGCCATCTCGTAGCGATCGAAGCGCTTGCGGTCCTTGCCGTGCGGGGTCATCGCGTAGATCGAAGGGTCGACCTCGGTCTTCTTCCCGTTCTCGTAGAGGTAGAAGCCCTTCTGCGCCTTGCGGCCCAGGCGCCCTTCCTTCACCAGCGCGTCGGTGGTGTCGGGCGCCAGCATCCGCTCCCCGAAGGCCTGGTGCATGATCTTCGAGACCTTCGCGGCCACGTCGATGCCCACCTCGTCGAGCAGCGTGATCGGCCCCACCGGGAAGCCGAAGTCGACCAGCGCCCGATCGAGCTCGGCGATGTCCGCGCCCTCGGAGAGCAGGAAGGCCGCCTCGTTCAGGTACGGCGCGAGGATGCGGGAGGTGTAGAAGCCCACGCCGTCGTTCACCACGATCACCGTCTTGCCCTGCTTCTTGCCGACCTCCACGCAGGTCGCGGTCACCACGTCGCTGGTGCCCTTGTGGGTGATGATCTCCAGCAGCGGCATCTTGTTGACCGGGCTGAAGTAGTGCATCCCGATCACGGTCTGGGGGTGCGCGCTGGCCTTGGCGATGTCGGTGATGGGGATCGACGAGGTGTTGCTGGCGAAGATCGTCTCCGGCCCGCACACCCGCTCGATGTCCTTCACCATCTGGTGCTTGAGGGCGAGGTCTTCGAACACCGCCTCGATCACCAGGTCGACGTGCTTGAAGCCCGAGTAGTCGGTGGCCGCGGTGACCAGCGCCATCTGCTTGTCCGCCTCGCGCCAGGTCAACGAGCGGCGCTTCACGCGCTCGTCGTAGAGCGCGCGCACGTGGCCCAGCGCCCTGCCCACCCCGGCGTCGTCCTTGTCCTTGATGCGCACCGGCACGCCCTGCAGCGCCGAGCTCACGTAGGCGATGCCCGCGCCCATCAGGCCGCCGCCGAGCATGCCCACCTTCTTCACCTCGCGCGGCTTGACCTTCGGGTCCTTGACGCCGTTGTCCTTCTTCATCGCGGTGGTGGCGAAGAAGATCTCCACCAGGCGCCGGCTGACGTCGCTCATCACCAGCTCGCCGAACGCCGCGGCCTCGGCCTCCAGGCCCGCCTTCATGCCCTTCTCCAGGCCCACCCGAACGACCTCGAGGGCCTTCTCCGGCGCCGGGTACTTGCCGCGCGTCTTCTTGAGCAGCGCCTTCTTCGCCTGGTCGAAGAGCACCTTGCGGCCCAGCGGGTTGTCCTCGAGGGCGAACTCCGCCCAGGCCTCCTTGTTGGTGAGCCCCTTGAGGATGTCGGGCAGTGACTTGTTCCGGGTGAACGCGGGAGCCAGGCCGCGGCGGCGCTCGGGCTTCAGGGTGCCGGCGGCCAGCTCGAGCGCGCGGTCGATCGCCACCTGCCGGAGGATCGGTGCCGGCGCCACTTCGTCGATCACGCCCAGCTTGAGCGCCTTCTTCGGCTTGAGGCTCTTCCCGGTGAGGATGAGATCGAGCGCGGCCTGCGCGCCGATGAGCGCCGGGAGCCGCTGCGTGCCGCCCGCCCCGGGGATGAGCCCCAGCTGCACCTCGGGCAACCCGATGGACGTCCTGGGGCTGTCGGTGGCGATTCGGTAGTCGCAGGCGAGCGCCCACTCGAGGCCGCCGCCCAGGCACGCGCCGTGGATCGCGGCCACCACCGGCTTGTCCAGCGCGTCGAGGCGATCGAACCCGGCCTGCCCCTGGCGGGAGAGCGAGCTCGCCTCGGCCGCGGTGGTGATGGTCTGGAGGAAGTCGATCTTCGCCCCGGCGATGAAGGTGTCCTTCTTGCCGGAGATGAAGACGATCGCCCTGGCGGCGGAGTCGTTCACCGCGCGCGTCATCAGCGACTCGAACTCCTGGCTGATCTGCGGCGCGATGGTGTTGACCGGCTCGCCTTCCATGTCGAAGGTGATGACGGCCACCTCGGACTCGACGGCGTACGAGAAGTTCTTCGATGGAGTGCTCATTTAGGCACGCTCCAGAACGACGGCAGCGCCCTGACCACCCTGGGCGCAGACGGTGACGAGGGCAGTGGCGAGGTTGCGACGCTTCAGCTCGCGCAACGATTGGTGAATGATCCGCGCGCCGGTCGCGGCGAACGGGTGACCCAGCGCGATGGAGCCGCCGTTGACGTTGAGCCGCTCGCGGTTGACCTCACCCAGCGCCGCCTTGCGGCCCAGCTTGCTGGCGAAGGCCTTCGAGGCGAACGCCTGGATGTTGGAGGCGATCTGCGCCGCGAAGGCTTCGTGCATGTCGATGAGCTCGATGTCGGAGAGCTTCATCCCTGCGCGATCGAGCGCCAGCGGCGCGGCGTAGGCCGGGCCCTGGAGCAGCTGGTCCGCCGGATCGGTGGCGGCGAAGGCGTAGGCCTTGAGGTACCCCAGCGGCTCGTAGCCCAGCGCCTTGGCCTTCTCCTCGCTCATCAGGATCAGCGCCGCGGCGCCGTCGGTGAGCGGCGAGGAGTTGCCGGCGGTGACCGTGCCGTAGCGGCGATCGAACACCGGCTTGAGCGCGGTGAGCGCGTCGAGCGTGCTGTCTTCGCGCACCAGGTTGTCGGTGTCGGCCACCTCTTTGTACCTGGGCGGCACCGGCACGGACATCACCTCGTCCTTGAAGTACCCCGCCTTCCACGCGCGCGCGGCGTTCTGGTGAGAGGAAAGCGAGATCTGGTCCTGCTCCAGGCGGGAGATTCCGTTCTCCTTGGCCATCTTCTCCGCGGAGTCGCCCATCGACATGCCGGTCGAGTACTCGGCGATCGCCGGCGGCACCGGCAGCAGGTCGCGCGCGTTGAGCTTCTGGAAGGGCTTGAGCCGCGCCGGCAGGTTCTTCGCCTTGCTGGCGCTGACCAGCGCGTGCGCGAGGGGGCGGGAGGTGAAGATCGGCGGGTCGCTCATCGACTCGGTGCCGCCCGCGATGCCCACCTCGGCGGTGCCCGCGGAGATCGAACGCGCGATGTCGATGGTGGCCTGAATGGAGGTGGCGCAGGCGCGCATCACGGTGTGCGTCTCGATGCGGCGCGGCAGGCCCGAGAGCAGCACCACCTCACGCGCGATGGAGGAGGCCGTCAGCGAGGGGACCACCTGGCCGAAGACCAGCTCGTCGATCTGGTGCGGATCGAGGTCGTACCGCTGCACCAGCTCCTGCACCACGATGCGCCCCAGGTCGAGGGCGGTGAGATCGTTGAAGACGGTGTTCGCCTTCACGAACGGGGTCCGCAGACCTCCGATGATCGCTACCCGACGGTTGCTCATGAAGCCTCCAGGCGAGGGCCAGCCCCGAGGGGAATAGGGCCCGCTGATTCGGCAGTCAATGAGAAATGACGCAAAGCGTCAGTGCGGCTGAAGTGCCAAAAGAGCAGGGGGGCTAGCGCTATGCGAACAAGTGCGATACTTGGCGCGGGCCCCGTTCACAAAAGGCGGGGCCGAGCCTCAATTCGGGTCTCGATTTCGAAAGCAAATCAAGTCAATGGCACTCGGTACTGTGAAGTGGTTCAACGATGCGAAGGGTTTCGGTTTCATTAGCCAGGACGGCGGGGGCGACGACGTGTTCTGCCACCACACCGCGATCTCGGCCGACGGTTTCCGCACCCTCGCTGAAGGTCAGAAGGTGGAGTTCGACGTGAACAAGGGTCCCAAGGGCCTGCAGGCTGCCAACGTTCGCGTCGTCAGCTAAGCAACTCGCATCCGCTGTACCTTCTGAGGCTCAGTCTCTCTTCGAGACTGGGCCTCAGTCATTTTCAGGCTCTGGTTCCCTGGCTCCCTCTCCCCGCGGGGGAGAGGGTTGGGGAGAGGGCGTACCCCTCAAAAGGAAACGCTCGAAGTTCCCGGAGTGACGAAGAGCAGCCGGTTCGCGCCCGCTTCCCACTCGCCGTTGACGATGCGCTTGAACTCGAAGGCGCCGTTGAGGGGAAGCTCCACCGTGAGGGGCAATGGCCGCGCTTTCTTCGCATCCCAGTCGCCCAGCTCGGGGCCCGAGCCCACGACGGAGCCGGTTCCGGTGAAGGTGACCCGCTTCATGTCGCGGGGAATCGTGGTCTTCGC
>VFKJ01000498.1 GCA_009885595.1 Myxococcales bacterium
GATGGTGCTGCTGCTGCTGGTGGTGGTGGCCCTCGCGGCTGCGGTGGCGCTCAAGCTCAAGCGCCAGTCCGAGCAGCCTCTTCCCTTCGACGAGACGATGCTCGAGGTCGACGCCGGCCAGCCCGAGCCGGGCGACGCCGCCGCGACCCTCGTCCCCGACGTCAGCGCCGCCGCAGGCGACGACGAGGACGATGCGGGGGCCGACGCCGGCGAACCCGGTTCCCTCGACGCAGGCCCGGTCGGCCTGGACGCGGGGGCGACCGATGCGGGCGTGGCCGATGCGGGTGTGGCCGATGCGGGCGTGAAGCCGGTGGTGAAGAAGCCGGTGGTGAAGAAACCGGTGAAGAAACCGGTGAAGAAGAAGAAACGAAGGTAGCGCGAGCTGGAACGGCTGCACTCCCAGAGCTTGACGCGCAGCGCGTTGATCAGCAGAACGTCGCGCTCCGTGGCCTTCTCCACCCGAGTGCATGGGGAGCACTTCACCTTCCCGACGCTGAAGGACGTGCTCGCGCGCGCCAACGAGCTGCGCTCGGGTGATCGCCAGGCCGGGCTCGCCGCCAGATCGATGCGCGAGATGGCCGCCGCCAAGCAGGTGCTCGCCGACGTCACCCTGGAGCAGCTCTACAACGCCCCCTCGGTGCCCTACGAGGCCGACGAGGTGACGCGCGTGGTGGTCGACGGCCTCGATCAGCTCGCCTACGGCCGGGTGAAGAGCTGGACCGTCTCCCGCCTGCGCGAGTGGCTGCTCGACGATCGCACCTCGGGCGAAGACATCGCGGCCGTCTCGCCCGGCCTCACGCCCGAGATGATCGCCGCGGTGGCGAAGCTGATGTCGAACATGGACCTGGTGGCCGCCGGGCGGAAGCGCCGGGTGGTGGTCCGCTGCAACAACACCATCGGCCTCGCGGGACGCATCTCCAGCCGCCTGCAGCCCAACCACCCCACCGACGAGGTCGAGGGCGTGCTCGCCGCGGTGAAAGACGGCCTGAGCTACGGCAACGGCGACGCGGTCATCGGCGTCAACCCGTCCACCGGGGACATTCAGGGCACCGTCGACATCCTCACCGCGGTGAAGGACCTGATGCGCAAGTACCGCGTGCCCACGCAGAACTGCGTGCTCTCGCACATCACCATTCAGATGGCCGCGGTCCGCAGAGGCGCCCCGCTCGATCTGATGTTTCAGTCGATCGCCGGCAGCCAGGGCGCCAACCAGAACTTCGGGGTGTCGGTCAGCGTGCTCGACGAGGCGGCCGATCTGGCGCGCCGCGAGGGCACCGCGCAGGGGCCCAACGTCATGTACTTCGAGACGGGGCAGGGCACCGCGCTGTCTGCCAACGCGCACCACGGCACCGATCAGGTGACCATGGAGGCCCGCGCCTACGGCCTGGCGCGCCGCTACCAGCCCTTCCTCGTGAACTCCGTGGTGGGCTTCATCGGCCCGGAGTACCTGCGCGACGCCAAGGAGATCACCCGCGCCGGCCTCGAAGATCACTTCATGGGCAAGCTCACCGGCATCTCGATGGGCTGCGACGCCTGCTACACGAACCACGCGATCGCTGATCAGAATGATCAGGAGAACCTGGAGATGCTGCTCACGCTCGCCGGCGTCAACTACCTGATGGGGATCCCCATGGGCGATGACGTGATGCTCAACTACCAGACGACCTCGTTTCACAACAACGCGGCCCTGCGCGAGCTCTTCGGCTCGAAGCCGGCCCCCGAGTTCGAGGCCTGGCTGGAGAAGATGGGGCTCTGGCGCAACGGCCGGCTGACGGATCGCGCCGGCGACGCGTCGGTGTTCGATCAGCACTTCCGCTGATCGGCCCACCCCTGCAAGCCCTGCGTTCGGAAGGGCTTGCTCTGCAACCGATTCGTGGGAACGACCCCCATCGCCCTCGGTCGAGACGCGGCGCATCATTTTTGCAGCCGGAGACCCGTTGAGAGATCATTCTCAGCAATTTCATCCGGCTTGAAAATTCTTGAGCTGAATCAAATTCACCATAAAAGCAATTTTCATCCCGTCCCCACCGCCCGCAGTGAACACCACGGAGAAGAACGCAATGGGCCACCTGATTAGAAGCCTCTCTCGACTCTCGCTGGCCGTTGCCGTCGCCATGATCACGAGCTGTGC
>VFKJ01001044.1 GCA_009885595.1 Myxococcales bacterium
CGGAAGGACGCGAAGGCGCCCCCCGCACCCTGCGCGGGCGCCGTGCCCAGCGCCTGATCGAACTCGTTCATCGTCACCGCCACGCCGCCGTCCGGGTTGTAGAGCAGCGCGGGATCTTTCGCGGCGTCGACCAGGTACCAGCGAAAGCCGCCGGCGCGGGTGAGCTGGGGGAAGCTCAGCGCGCGGGTGACCAGCTCTCGCGCCTGGGTCGGGTAGGCGATCATCACCGCCGCCTTCGGGTTGAAGTTCGACATGTCGTTGATCGGCTTGCCCTGCGAGTCGGAGAACTTCGGGATGAACTGGCGCAGGTCGTTGACGAAGCCCGCCGCGATCAGCGCCTCCTTGAGGGGGTTGGCCAGCCCGCTGCCGTAGTCGGTGTCCTCGTAGACGATGTCCACCCGCGCCCCGCCGGCGTCGGGGAAGTCGGACTTGATCAGGTTCGCCATCACCTGCGCCTGCTTGGTGTCGGGCGGGGCCACCCGCCACACGTTGCCCTCGGTCTGGAACGTGGAGATGAGGGTGGGGCTGGTGGCGGTCGCCGACATGATCAGGGTGCCGGCGTCCACGCGCGCGGGGTGCTTGGTGATCTGCTGCGTCTGCCCGCTGCCCGAGGTGAGAATGGCGGCCACCTTCAGGTTCTCGATCATCCACGCCGTCTGCAGGGCGGTGACCTCGGGGTTGCGATCGGTGTTGCACACGAACAGGCCGAAGCTGCGGTTCCTCAGGCCGTTGCGATCGTTCGCCTCGGACACCGCCAGCCGCATGGCGTTGAGCCCCTGCTGCTCGGAGTTGTCCGCAGCCCCCTCGTCCGTCAACGGCAGCAGCGCCGCCACCGGAATGCGATCCCTGGTGGCGAAGGCCTTCACCGTGCCGCCCGCTTCTTCGCGTCGGCAGCCGGGGGGCAGGGCGAGGCAGTAGCCCTGGGTGCAGGCGGAGAGCGAGCCGCAGTCGACGTCGTTCTCACATTCCTTGAAGCTGCCGGCGGTGGTGAAGCTGCAGCTGGCGAGCACCCCCAGCGCCGCCACCCGAACCAGACGACGCATCAGAAGGAACCTCCGAAGCCGGCGACGGCGCCGCCCGACACGGGCGCGAGCACCACGGTGACCGCTTTCTCGGGCTCATCGCCCCTGGGGTAGAGGATCACCGTGGCCACCGCGGCCGCCACGCCGACGAGCAGGCTGACGTCGGCCACCGCGGCGGTGGTGCGGGTGGCGGCCTCGTACTGCTGCTTGAGCGCCAGGGTGTCGGCCTTGCGGAACGCGTCGCGGTTGCCGTTGCTGCCCAGGCCAAAGCCCAGCGCGAGGCCCAGGCCGACGATGGCCACCCCGCCGGTGCCGTAGGCCGCCAGCTTGCGCACGTTGACCTGCTTGTTCTCGGCGTCCTTGCGCGCCTTTTCCTTCTCGGCGAACTCCTGGCGCTGCTTGCGGGCCTCGGACGCCTCGGCGTCGGCGCGGGCCTCGGCCTTGCGGGCGTCTTCCTCGAGCCGCTTCTTCTCCGCGTCGCGCACCTGCTTGTCGGCCGAGCCGCGCGCCATCAGGGTGCGAATGCGATCCATCGCGAGGTTGGCCTTCTTCACCAGGTCGGGCTGCGCCTCGTCGGAAGGGAGCGCGACGTACTTGCGGTAGTACTCCTGGCTGAGCTCGAGCTCGCCGGCCTGGTCGTAGGCGCGCGCGATGTTGTACAGGTAGAGACCGGTGGGGTCGGCCTCGTAGGCCTGCCGCAGCGTCTCGGCCGCTTCCTTGTACTTGTTGTCTTTGTAGAGGCGGTCGGCGTCCTTCGCGAGGGCCGAGGCCTTCGGGTTGGCGCCGAGCGCGGTCGTGGCGAGGGAGAGCGCGGCGAGGAGCACGAAGCGTCGCATGGGGTCCCCCCGACCCTAGCCCACCGGGGGAACCTCGCCAGCCCGCGGGCTCAGCTGAGCCGGGAGAGCAGCTGCTGGCGGATGAGCTCGAGGGACTTCGGCATGCGCTCGCCGAACTGGTCGAAGAAAGCCTTCTGGCTCTCCAGCTCGATCTTCCACTCGTTGTCGTCGATGTTGGTGGCCTCGTCGACGGTCTCCGGCGAGATGTCGAGGCCCGAGAGGTCGATGTGGCCCTGCTTGGGCACCCACCCGAACAGCGTCTCCTGCGCGCCGACCTTGCCGTGGGCGCGATCGAGGATCCACTTGAGCACGCGCATGTTGTCGCCGTAGCCGGGCCAGAGGAACTTGCCCGCGGCGTTCTTGCGGAACCAGTTCACCATGAAGATCTTGGGCGGGTAGGGCACCCGCCGCTGCATGTTGAGCCAGTGCTGGAAGTAGTCGGCGACGTTGTAGCCAGTGAAGGGCAGCATCGCCATCGGGTCACGCCGCACCACGCCGGTGGCGCCGGTCGCCGCGGCGGTGGTCTCCGAGGCCATGGTCGAGCCTAAGTACACGCCGTGCGACCAGTTGAAGCTCTGCATCACCAGGGGAATGGTGGTCGAGCGGCGGCCGCCGAAGATGATGGCGCTGATGGGCACGCCCCGCGGGTCGTTCACGTGGCTGGAGAGGATGGGGTTGTTCGAGGCGGGCGCTGTGAAGCGGGAGTTCGGGTGCGCGGCCTTCTCGCTGCTGCCCTTCTTCCAGGGC
>VFKJ01000416.1 GCA_009885595.1 Myxococcales bacterium
CTGCTGAATCGCCTGGTCCGAGCAGTCCAGCGCAGTGGGCCCGCAGGTGCCACCGCCACCCCCCGCCGCGCCCCCGCCGGTCGCACCACCGCCGCCGCCGCCCGTGCCGCCGCCCGTGCCGAACGGCACGCACGCGCCGCTGCCGCACACCTTCGCCTCGGCGCTGCAGTCGCTGCAGCTGTTCCCGTCCGAGCCGCACTGCGCGTTCTCGCCGCCCGCCACGCAGATTCCCGCCGCGGTGCAGCACCCATCGGGGCACAGCTGCGGGGTGCAGGTTTGACCTCCACACGAGGCCGCACCCGCGGCGATCACGGCTCCGACGAGGAAGGAAAAGAGGAGGGCGAGGCGCATGTCGGCGCGCATACCGCAAGCCACGCCCTGGCACCACCAGCCCCGCTCTCGAGTGCCTGCCAGCGAGGAGAGATCGAGATGGAAGCGGGGCGCCGTTTGGTGAATCTTCCCGGTGTCCCAGGCGTCACGCCCGAGCCGTCTTCCCCACAGAGGAACCCATGTCCCGATTGCTGGTCGTCGCCGTCGCGCTGTTGGCCGTCCCCGCGCTCGCTCAAGACGACAAGGACGCGAAGAAGGTGGCCGAGACGTACCTCAACGCGCTCACCGGCACCGGTGACGAGGCCGGCAAGGACCTGCTGCTGGGCGGCGTGACCATGAACGCGCAGCTCTTCAGCCTGGAGAACTGGTCGTTCAAGTCGAAGGATCCGGTGAAGAAGGAAGAGGGCGATCTCGCCCACGCCGTGCAGATGATGAACGACCTCGACAAGGCGGGCCGCACCGCGCTCACCAAGCTGATGGGCGTCGAGGCCGTGGGCGACGATCTCAAGGTGACCGAGGTCAGCCAGTCCGAAGCCACCAAGCTGCTCGCGCCCACCCGCGAGCGCGTCGCCGCCTTCCAGAAGAGCCACGCGGTGCTCTCCTACGTGCTGCGCACCGGCAAGGAAGTCTACTGGCACCCCAAGAACCCGATGCGCGCCGTGCTGGCCAAGGCGGGCACCCAGGGCAAGTACACCATCGAGGTCCACCGCTGGCAGGTGGGCACCACCGAGGGCCCGGCGAAGACGCCGCGCGAGTGGCCCCTGCGGGTGGTTCGCTTCAAGTCCTCGAAGATCGACACCGGCTGGAAGATCCTCCCCGCGTCGGACTGGAACGCGGAGTAGTCACTTCGGCCTGGGCAGCGCCTTCTCGAAGAGCTGCTCTGCGAAGCGGCTGGGGGTGGTCTCGTGCGCCAGCCGCCTGGCCTCGGCGCGGCACTGCGCGGCGTCCGCGGGGCGCTGCTGCGCGTCGATCACCTCGGCGGTGTACATGAGCCGGCGCGCGTAGAGCACCCGCACCTCTGGCGTGAAGACCTCGTGGGCGAGCTCGCGCGTGAGCGCCTTCACCCTGGTGTCTTTCTGCTCGAAGGAGAGCGGCAGCGGCCCCTTGCGGATCGCGTCGACGCGCGCGGTGAGCACCGCCAGATCCTTCTCGGAGGGGAGCCACTGCCCGACCTCGAACAGCTCGTGCAACGCGGCGCCCCCCTCGCGGCCCGCGGCGTCGCCCGCCTCGAGCGGGGGAATGGGGAAGTCGGGATCTTCCGGGCTGACGCCGATGCGGCTGAGGGCCTGCTCGATCTCCGCCCCGTAGGCGGTCTTGGTGCGCTCGTTGAGGGCGATCGCGCGGCCCAGCTCGAGCTTCATGCGCTCGATGGGCACCAGCATCACCCGCGCCTGGTCGTCGGCCCTCAGCTCGTCCATGCGCTTGCGGTACTTGTTGCGGTTGGCGCGCTCGCTGCCGAACTGCGCGATGCCGAACTCGTCGCTCAAGATGCCCTGGAACACCTCGATGCCGCCGCCCTTCACGGGGATCGCGAAGAGAAAGGCGCGCTCCCCGGTGCCCAGCTGCATCGAGAGCACCGCGGGGAACTCGTTCTTCAGCGGTTGAGGTCCGGCAGCCGAAGGAGCCTCAGGAGCCCTGGGCTGTTCCACGGTGACGCCGCTCGACTGCAGCCGGTAGAGGGCCTTCTTCGCCAGCTTCACGTGGGGCTTCGAGGCCGACGCGGCCAGGGCCTGGGCGAGCTCGGGCTTCTTCGCCTTCACCCAGGCGTCCAGCACCTCCTGCGCCTTCGCTTCGGGGAGCCCTTCGACCTGCTGCGCGGTCATCGACAGAAAGTCCGTCATGCGGCGGACTCTCGCTCAGGTCAGCGCTTCTTCACGAGGAAGAAATCACCCTCCTGCGCGGCCACGACGAGCTCCGACTGCAGCCGCGCGCCGAAGACCTGCTCGGGGCGCACGCCCCGCAGCACGAAGTGATCGTAATACTTGCCCTGCTCTTCCCAGCGCATCAGGTCGGGCCGCCACTCGCTGGAGAACGTCGGCGGGGGCGCGCCCCGGTACATCAGCGGGCTGTGCGGCGTCAGCGCGAAGGAGAAGTTCGTGAGCCCGCCGCGCTCGCGCGCCACCACGCAGGACGCGTGCAGGTAGACAGGGTGCGTCACCGCCCGGGAGCCGGTGGCGTAGACGAGCCCCATCACGCGCGGCTTGGCGCCGGCGCTCTTCGCGAGCTCGGTCAGCGCGCGCGACTCGGCGTCGAAGGCCTTGAAGGCGGCGCGCAGCGGCAGCATCAACACCAGCGCGGCCGCGGCGCCCAGGTAGACGAGCCGGCGGCTCCACAGCTCCGGCAGCGCGGGCACCGAACACACCAGCAGCGCCGCGACGAGATGGGCGTAGCGCGTGTTCAGGTAATACATGTACCCGCGGATATCGAAGGGCAGCGCGAGGTAGAGGGTCACCGCCAGCGCCGTCAGCCCGACGATGCGCCAGCGCGCGATCGGGCCTTCTTCGCCCGGGAGCTTGAAGAGCCCCCGCGCGAAGGCGAGCAGCGCGGGCAGCAGCCCTTTCTCCTTCGCCGCGCGGAAGCTGAGCACCGCGGTGCCCGCCGCCCGGGAGAAACCAAAGAGCAGCGCGCCCAACGCGATCAGGAACACCAGCCTCACGGCGCGCTGATCCGAGCCGTCCGGGGTGAGGCCCGCGAGGATGGGGAAGTTCACGGCGGCGATGGCGCCGTCGGGCCCGCGCGGCACCGAGATGAGCTCGCCCAGGTTCTGCTCGAAGGGCTTCCACCCGAGGTTCTCCTTCGAGAGCATCGGCCCCCACGAGCGCCAGGGCTGCCCGGGAGCGATCTCCTGCGGCTGCCCCACCCGAAGCCCGACCCACAACACGAAGAGGATCACCCCCGGCATCACGCCCACCAGCGCGGGGACGCGGGGCTTCCAGCCTTGTCCCGAGCGGAGCCGAGGGGTTTTTCCTTCTGGCGCGGGGGTGGTGAGCAACAGAAACGGCAGCGCCACCCCCAGCCAGGCGAAGGCCTGCACGTGGAAGAGCAGCACCGCCACCAGGCTCGCCGCCAACGCGCCCGCCCACGCCCTTCGTTTCGGCGCCTCTTCGATCGCCCGCACGAAGAAGCCGCAGGTGAGCAGCGCCAGCGGCAGCGACGCGCAGTAGTTGATGAAGCCCCAGGCGAAGCTGTCGCCGTAGGCGAAGGGCAGGGCGAGCAGCGCGGGCCAGGTGGGGCGCTTGAGGCTCTTGAGCAGGAAGGCCAGCGAGAGCGGCAGCCCCGCCACGTAGAGCGAGAGGAAGAGCCGGTTCGCCAGCTCCAGCGGCATCAGCCAGTTGAGAAAGGAGACGACGTAGTAGTAGCCGAGGTACGGCGTCAGCTCGGGGCGGCGGGCGAAGATCTCCGGGTAGAGGGTCGACGCGTCATCCAGCCGGTGCAGGACCGAGATCAGGTGAAGGTGCTGCGGCAGGTCCACCAACGGCAGCGCCTGGCTCGCCCACAGCGGCGCAACCCCGCAGATCAACGCGAAGATCCAGGCAAACTGCTCGGGCAGATGACGGCGCACGCGGCGCGGGACCATGGAGGCCCGGGGGTCGCTTGGCAAGCGTGCTCATCTGCGCT
Organism: Myxococcales bacterium; assembly: GCA_009885595.1. Lineage (GTDB taxonomy): Bacteria > Myxococcota > Myxococcia > Myxococcales > Myxococcaceae > Archangium_A. The sequence continues at coordinate 3,949 of VFKJ01000416.1, forward strand.
ACGCGCCCAGTCGCTGTCGGAGAAAGGACCACACCATGCAGACCTTCAAGAGCATCGCTGTCGGCCTCCTCTTCCTCGCGTCCACCGCCGGTGCGGCGACCGTCGAGCGCACCTACTTCGGCACCCAGAAGACCGGCGCCACCTGCTCCTGCAAGGGCAAGGGTGACTGCACGTGTGCCAAGGGTCAGTGCAAGTGCAAGAACTGCGGTGGCGGTAAGAAGATGAAGGTCTTCGAGGCGCTCAAGGGCAGCAACGAGACCACCGTGCTCCCCGACACCGCTCGCCTCGATGCGCGCGGCGGCGTCCTCATCTAAGGCTGGTTCCCTGGGTCGCTTCGCCTTGCCCAGGTCCTCGCTTCGCTCCGGTCCTGGCTTGTCTGGCGTACCGCCAGACCGGCTCCGCTCCCGCTAGGGCCGCTCCACCTTCCACAACAGAAACGGCGACACCTTCACCCGCTCGAACTGAACGAGGCCGGCCAGGGCCGCTGCGTTCCGAAGCGTCTTTTCACTGCGGGGAAAGAGCCCCGCGCCCCGGTGCACGGGCTCGAGCAGCGAGGCCGCTTCGTAGGTGGTGGCCACGAAGCGGCCGCCGGGCTTGAGGGCGCGCGCGACTTCTTTGAGCACCGAGGCCAGGTCTTCCACGAAGTGAATGAAGCCGGCGGCCACCACCGCGCCGAGGGTGGCGTCGTTGAAGGGCAGGGTGGGCACCTGGGCGCGCACGAAGTCAGCCGCTTCGGCGTTCTCCCTCACCTGGGCCATCGCCTCTTCCAGCATCGGCCTCGAGACGTCGACGCCGATCACCGGCACGTTGGGGAAGTCGCGGGAGAGCTTTCGGAGCACCAGCCCCGCCCCGCAGCCGAGATCGAGGATGGGCCCGGGCGGTGAGCCGACGAGGTTTCGCAGCACGGTGTACTCGCTCTCGTGATCGAGCCGCCCGCGCGTGAGCACCGTGTCCACCGCCGGGCGCACGTAGCGCTCCCAGGAGCGCGCGACCCAGGGCAGCTCCATCGCCTGCTGCAGGGGCTTCAACTTCGCGCGATCGCCCACGAAGTCGATCAGCCCGTCGTGCACGGGGAAGCGCGAGCCGCAGCTCAGGCAGCGCGCGGGCCCGAAGGTCATCGCCGTGCCCGCCACCTCGGCGTCGGGAATGAGGCTGCCCACCCCACACCTGGGGCAGCGGAGCAGCTCGAGCGTCTGGCGCCGCATTACTGCTTGCTGACCAGCACGGGCCAGCCGCGGGCCATGGCTTCCCGGAAGAAGTCGGAGAGGGCGCGGCGGGCGGCGTTCACGCTGAGCGTCCGCTCGTCGGCCGCGCTGCCTTCACCCAGCGCGAAGCTGGGATCGAGATCGACGGTGCGGCCGCAGCGCTCACACAGCAACGAGACGGGCCGCACCAACGCCACCGGGACCGCGTAGCTGGTGCCGCACTGGCAGCGCCACATCGTCGCGCGCTCGCCGCCGTCCATCTTGGCGATCATGATCAGCTGGTCGGCCGTGCGCAGCAGCGCGGGCAGATCGTTGGGCGAGTTCGCGAACACCGCCGGGCTCTTCGCCGCCAGCAGCTCCTTCGCGCGCTCCCGGGCCTGGTAGCCGCGGTATTCCACCTGGGAGAGCGCGGCCTCCATCATCTCGGGCGGAACGTTGGACGGGCGAATCGGCTCTTCGGGCGGAGTCACCGCCGCCATCGCCTTCACGGCCTTCTCATCGAGGAGCTGCCAGGCGGGCACTGCGTAGAATCGGAACACGGGTCAGCTCCACTCCAGCATCAACTTCAGGGGCTTCAAGGCGGCCTCGGAGAGTCCTTGGGGCAGCTCGAGCCGGGGCGTCTTGTTCTTCATGCAGAGGTAGAGCTTCTCCATCGTGTTCAGGCGCATGTGCGGGCACTCGTTGCACGCGCAGCCGTTGTTCGGGGGCGCCGGAATGAATTTCTTGGTCGGCGAGGCCTTCTCCATCTGGTGGAGGATCCCCGACTCGGTGGCCACGATGAAGTCGGTGGCGGCGTCCTTCTGGGTGTACTCGAGCAGCTGCTTGGTCGAGCCGATGAAGTCCGCGTGCCGCAGCACCGCCTCTTCGCACTCGGGGTGCGCGATCACCCTGGCGCCCGGGTGCTCGACCTTCAGGCGGACGATCTCCTTCTCGCTGAAGATCTCGTGGACCATGCAGCTGCCCGGCCACAGCACCATCTCGCGGCCCGTCTGCTTGGCGACCCAGCGCCCCAGGTGCTGATCGGGCGCGAAGATGATCTTCCGGTCTTTGGGGATCCTGCCGACGATCTTCACCGCGTTCGAGCTGGTGACGATGACGTCGCTCATCGCCTTCACCGCGGCCGACGAGTTCACGTAGGTGGCCACGAAGTGATCGGGGTGCTGGTCCTTGAACGCCTTGAAGCGGTCGGGCGGGCAGCGATCTGACAGCGAGCAGCCGGCCGCGAGATCGGGCAGCAGCACCAGCTTGCCCGGGTTCAGGATCTTCGCGGTCTCGGCCATGAAGTGCACGCCGCAGAAGACGATCACGTCGGCCTTCGTCTTCTCGGCCTGCTGGGCGAGCGCGAGCGAGTCGCCCACGAAGTCGGCGACGTCCTGGATCTCACTCTCCTGGTAGTAGTGCGCCAGGATGACGGCGTTGAGGTCCTTCTTCAGCTGGAGGATCTTCTGCTCCCAATCCATGGCGTGCAGATGTAGCGCCCCCGGCCCGCGAATTCACTCTTCGCCTTCGTCCACGCTGAGCTGGTAGCTGTCCTGGAAGTTCGCCTCGCGGTTCCTGGCGTCGCGCACCTCGAACACGTACAGGCCGGGCTCCGCCGCGTAGCGCACCGTCTCGGGCCGATCGCCCTTCGCCGAGTCGCTGGTCTGCACCAGGGTCAGCTTCCCGTCCTCTTCCACCCGGTGCAGGTAGAGGCCCACGTCGACCTTGAGCACCCCGATCACCGTGGCCCGCAGCGCCGTCTTCACCGGGCGGTCCTTCAGATCGAGCGCGAAGTAGTCGACGTCCTTCTTCGGGTAGATGGTCCCGCGAATGGGCTTGCCCAGATGGACAGGGGTGGCCGCGGCCAGCGCGTTGTTGGGCTCCTTCTCTTCGGTGCCGTCGTCGGGCACCACCACCGCGGTGAGGCGGTACGACTGGTCGGCGTTCTCGTCTTCCCGCACCCACTTGCCGTCGACCTTCCGGGGCGCCGCCTCGACCCTGATGAAGCAGACGCTGTCGCAGGCGACGTTGTTGAGCTGCTCGGGCTCGCGCGCCACGCCCTCGTTGGCCTTGAGCAGCACCTCTTCGGGTTTTGCTTCGACCGGCTTGATCACCAAGAGCACCAGGTCGACCTTGTCGACCCCCGACAGCTGCAGCTTCGCGATCGAGGGCCCCTCGGTCACCAGGCGGAACACGTCGGCGTCGCCCTTGGGGCTGATGAAGCCGTCGCGGTAGCTGTTGGGCGGCAGCTCGGTGGCGCGCGAGGCCTCGTCGTTGGGCTCGAACTCGGCGTTGCCCGAGGTGTCTTCGGGCGCGACGGTGAGCGTGTACGAGAGGTCGGGGTTCATGCCCTTCTTCGCGTCCTTGCCGGCGCCGACGGTCGCGCTGCGCACCGCCACGTAGATCACCCGATCGGCCGCGCGCACCCCCACGTTGCGCAGCGAGAGCGGCCCGTTCTCCTTGGACTTCGCGGTGAAGAGCACCGCCTCGGCCTCGGTGAGGATCGCCAGGTCCACCGAGACCCCTTCCACCGCGCTGATGTCCACCCGCAGCGCCAGCCGCTTCTCCGCCAGCGCGCCGGCGTCGGTCGAGCCCGCATCGGGCGCACCGCCGTCGAGGTCCTCAGGCACCGCCGGGGCGGGGGCCGTCTCGTCCACCGGCAGCTCGTAGCGATACCAGTCGACGTCGTTACCGTGACCCACCGAGCCGGAGATCGCCTGCCCCAGCGCCACCGGGCTGGCGTCGACCTTCCGCTCGTTGGGCTCGAGCTCGTACCCGGGCATGCGATCGGCGAACTTCGCGGTCACCACGTAGGCGCCGCCCACGCCCTTCTTCAGGGTCACCACCCGCACGAAGGTCTTCGACGACACGTCGAGGTTGGGAAGGCGCTCGGTCGCGCCCAGGCCGCCCGCGTTCACCTGGGCCAGCACGCCGCCGCTCTCGTCCACCACCTCGAGGCTGAGATCGCCGCCGTTGGGGCAGGTGGCCTGCAAGTCGACCGTGCGGGGGAGCGAGGCCTTGAGCACGTACCAGTCGACGTCGGGCCTGGTGGGGTCCGCCCCCAGGTTCGCCTCGACGAGGGTGCTGCGCTCGAGCACCAGGGCGTTGGCGGCCGAGTCGTTGGGCTCCTTCTCCGCGAGCACCGGAGGCCCTGCGTCCCCCGGACCCGCGTCCACCGCGTCGCCGCCGCCGCACGTCTGGCAGCCAGGCAACGTGGCCGCGAGGAGCGCCACCAGCATTGAGGTTCGAAGAGTCGTCATGCCGGGCGTCATGCCACGCAGACGGAACACCGCAAGAGTGGAAATGTTCCGTGGCATAGTGAGCCCATGTCGACCTTCAGATTGATCGCCTTCACGCTCGCGGCTCTCGTGGCCGCTCCCGTGAGCGCCGGCGGCATCGGCTACGCGCAGGCCACCGGCTACTTCAAGAAGGAGAGCCGCCCCACGCTGTATCAACCGCTCAACCTGCTCGACGCCCGCGACGCCACCGCGTGGTGCAGCGCCACCTCTGACCCGCTCAACGAGGCGCTCTCGTTCGGCTTCAACGGCCCGGTGCGCCTCGAGGAGCTGAAGATCAACTCGGGCAACAACTTCGACGCCAACACCTGGAACGAGTACGGGCGCGCGCGCAAGCTCGTCATCCGCAGCGGCAAGCAGTCGCAGACCCTCACCGTCGAGGACGTGCGCGGCGCCCAGTCGGTGCCGCTCAACCCGCCGATGCTGGGCAGCCGCTTCACCGTCGAGATCCTCGATCAGTACCCGGCGGAAGATCCCGACGCCTCGGTGTGCCTGACGGACATCGTCTTCATCTCCGAGGGCAAGCCCCTCAACGGTCCCTGGCTCACCACCAAGCTCAAGTACGACAAGGCGACCGCGCTGGTGATGGGCAGCTGGTACTCGGGCTTCGAGGGCACGCCCGATCGGTTCCTCTCGCTCAACTTCGACGGCAGCTTCCGCTACAGCTACGAGCCGTTCGACACCACCCGCAACAAGGAGAAGGTGGTGCAGGGCACCTACGACGCGTCGTCGTCACGCATCGTGTTCGAGATCGGCGGGAAGAAGACCGCGGTGAAGTTCAGCAAGGACCCGGCGAAGAAGGGCGGCTTCAACCTCAACTTCGACGGAGAGCTGCCCGAGGACCTCAAGGGCAGCTGGCGCAGTCAGCCCTGACCCGGAGCGGAGCCGTCCCAGCGGAACGCTGGGCCAAGCAGCTGGAGCGAAGCGGAAGATGCGCCGAGGCGCAGCGACCAGAAACTAGGCGTGGACGGCGGCCTTCTTCTTCCCGCGCGAAGAGAAGCGGGTGAAGAACCCGATGATCTCCTTCTTCGCGGAAGGGTAGTCGCTCGCGTCGCTGAACTCCGACTCGAGGAAGATGCCGCCACACGACTCGCAGGTGTCGTAGCTGAGCGGGTTCGCCTTCTCCCCACCCACCACGCGAACGAGGTCCACGAGACACTCGGCGCACTGACCGCACATCGCGTCAGGCTCGACCTTCCCGCCGATGCTCTCCAGGCCGGGAAGGTTGTGGTGCAGCAACATGCGGTTCAAGTCTGAGACGTCGACCCAGAGGCCTCCGCACTCACTGCACTTGCGGAACGTCTGATCTTCACCTTCGAGATCGACCATGTCGACGCCGCAGCTCGGGCACATCATTTTTTTGCTCTGCTCCTGTGTTGGGTTGAAGGTGAAAGCGTAGCGACGGGCGATCTCCGAACGCAAGGAGCGTCGCTCTTCATTCGTCCAGCTGACCGATGGACCCGTGTCAACGCTCTTTCACCCGGCGAATGTCAGCCCCCAGGCTGCGGAGCTTCTTCTCGAGCCGCTCGTACCCACGATCGAGGTGGTACACGCGAGCCACCGTGGTCTTTCCCTCGGCGCACAAGCCCGCCAGCACGAGCGAAGCAGAGGCGCGGAGATCGGTCGCCATCACCGGGGCCCCCGAAAGCCGGGAGGTGCCGCGCACCACGGCCGTGTGACCGTCGACGGTGATGTCGGCGCCCATCCGACGCAGCTCGGCGACGTGCATGAAGCGGTTCTCGAAGATGTTCTCGGTGATCACCGAGGTGCCCTGGGCGGTGCACAGCAGCGCCATCAGCTGCGCCTGCATGTCGGTGGGGAAGCCCGGGTGCTCGCGCGTCTTGATGTCGACCCCGCGCAGCCGCTCCTTCGCCACGCAGCGCACCCCGTCGCCCTCGACGGTCAAGTGGCACCCCGCCTCGCGCAGCTTCTGGATCACGGGCTCCAGGTGCTCGGGGGCGGTGCGCTTGACCAACACGTCGCCGCCGGTGATGGCGGCCGCCACCAGCAGGGTGCCCGCTTCGATGCGGTCGGGAATGATCGCGTGATCGACGGGCTTGAGCTCATCGACGCCATCGATGGTGATGATGTCGCTGCCGGCGCCGGTGATCTGCGCGCCCATCTTGTTGAGCACCCGCGCCAGCTCTTCGATCTCCGGCTCGCGCGCCGCGTTCTCGATGATGCTGCGGCCCCGCGCGAGCACGGCGGCCATCATCACGTTCTCGGTACCCGTGACCGTGATCAAGTCAAAGGTGACGGTGTTGCCCTTGAGCCGCTTGGCGCGGGCCTCGACGTAGCCTTCCTGCAGGTCGATCTCCGCGCCCAGGGCCGCCAGCCCCTTGAGGTGCTGATCGATGGGGCGGGCGCCGATCGCGCAGCCGCCGGGCATCGACACCCGGGCCCGGCCGTAGCGGGCGAGCAGGGGGCCGAGCACCAGCACCGAGGCGCGCATGGTCTTCACCAGCTCGTAGGGGGCTTCCGGGGTGACGCCCTTGCTGGGCACCTTGATGGTGACGACGTCGGACTTCTTGCCGGTCAGGCGCTCCGACTCGCAGCCCATGGTGTCGAGCACCTGGAGCATCGTCTTCACGTCGGCCAGGCCCGGCACGTTGCGGAAGGTGTGCTCGCCGTGCGCGAGCAGCGAGCTGGCGAGAATGGGCAGCGCGGCGTTCTTCGCGCCCGACGCGTACGTCTCGCCCTTCAGCGGGCCATTCCCTTTGATCAGAATCGCGTCCATCGGTCTCCTCTACGTCATCGCGCGCCGTCCGAGCGCCAGCCGTTCGTGCCGGGCGAGGTCTTTCTCGATCTTCACGTCGTGGTAGCCCGCCCGCACCAGCAGCGCCTTCACCGCAGCGCCCTCGTCCTCGCCGATCTCCATTGCAAGCAGGCCGCCGGGCTTGAGCCGGGGCAGGGCGCCTTCCACCACCCGGGCGATCAGGGTGACGCCTTCGGGGCCGCCGTCGAGCGCTTCCTTCGGTTCGCGCTGCACCTCGCGCTGCAAGGTCTTCAAATCGCCCGTCTTCACGTAGGGCGGGTTACTGACGATCACGTCGAAGGTGCTGCCCGGGGGCAGCGGCGCGAGCAGATCGCCCTGGAAGAAGGTCACCCGCGAGTCGACCTGGTGCGCCTCGGCGTTGGCCTTCGCCACCTCGAGCGCGCCGGGCATGAGGTCGGTCGCCCACACCGAGGCCTGTGGCCGCTCGGCCGCGATGGTGACCGCGATGCAGCCGCTGCCGGTACACACGTCGAGCACCCGGGACGGCGCGTCTCTCTTCACGTCGTGCAGCACCGCCTCGACCAGCAGCTCGGTCTCGCTGCGGGGAATGAGCACCCGGGGGTCGACGGCGAAGCGCCGGCCGTAGAACTCCTTGGACCCGACCAGGTACTGGGTGGGCTCGCCCGCCAGGCGCCGCTGAATGAGGCCGCGGTAGGTGCCGAGCTCTTCCTTCGAGAGCGGGCGATCGAGATCCATGTACAGCTTCACCCGCGGCAGACAGAGCACGTGCCCCAGCAGGATCTCCGAGGTGAGGCGCGGATCATCGATGTCCTGCTTGTCGAAGTGGCCTCGCGTCCAGTCGAGCACCTTGCGAATCGTCCACGCCTGCTCGCTCACCTGGGCGCCTCTTCCTGCTGCTTGAGCGCCTCGGCCCTGAAGAACGTGCGCAGCGCGGACATCACGTCTTCGAGCTCGCCGACCATCACCGCGGGCAGGTTGTGCCGGGTGTAGCCGATGCGGTGATCGGTGAGCCGGTCCTGCGGGAAGTTGTAGGTGCGGATCTTCTCGCTGCGATCGCCGCTGCCGACGTGGCCCTTGCGCAGGGCGTCGCGCTCGCTGCGGAGCTTCTCCTGCTCGGCCTCGTACAGCCGCGCGCGGAGCATCTTCATCGCCATCACCCGGTTCTTGAGCTGGCTCTTCTCCTGCTGGCACTTCACGACGATGCCCGAGGGCTTGTGAATCAGGCGCACCGCCGAGTCGGTGGTGTTGACGCTCTGCCCGCCCGCGCCGGTGGAGCGCATCACCTGCAGTTCGATGTCGGCGGGGTTGATGGTGACGTCGGCTTCTTCGGCTTCGGGCATCACCGCCACCGTGATGGTCGAGGTGTGAATGCGCCCCTGGGTCTCGGTCGCCGGCACCCGCTGCACCCGGTGCACGCCCGATTCCCACTTCATCGACGAGTACACCGCGTCGCCCGACAGGGTGATGGTGGCGTCCTTGATGCCGCCCTGGTTGCCCGCGCTGACGTCGATGACGTCGGCCTGCCAGCCGCGCTTCTGGGCGTAGCGCAGGTACATCTGCATCACCTCTTCGGCGAAGAGCGCCGCCTCGTCGCCGCCGGCCGCCGCGCGGAACTCGATGATGACGTTCTTGTCGTCGTTCGGGTCCTTGGGCAGCAGCAGCAGCTTGAGCTCTTCTTCCAGCTCGGCGCGGCGGGCCTTGAGGGAGGGGAGTTCCTCGCGGGCCATCGCCTTGAACTCGGCGTCGCCCTGCTCCAGCAGTTCCTCGTTGCCTTTGAGCTCTTCCAGCACCTTCTTGTAGGTGCGGTAGGTCTCGACCAGCTTCTCGATCGAAGAGCGCTCGCGCGAGAGCGCACGCAGCCGCGTGGAGTCGGCGATCACGGCCGGGTTGCTGAGATCGGCGGTGAGTCGCTCGAAGCGCTGTTCGACGTCGTCGAGCTTCTCGTTCAAGGCGCGGGCGATGTACGCGCAGGCCCTCGATCGAGCAACTGGATTACTGGGTGGCCATCAGGTACTGAGCGCCTCTCAACCAACACCACGGAGATCCCTCATGCCGGCAGTCAAGTCGAACCGGAGCAAGAAGAAGCTGAAGAACCGCGCGAAGGTGAAGAAGGGCGTGCTCAAGCGCCGTCGCGTGCGCGCCCGCAAGGCCAAGGGCAAGTACTGAGCGCGTAAGTCATTGCCCCGCGTCACTCGAGCCGGCATCAGGACGCACGTCGTCCGGTGCCGGCTTGATGCGTTTGAGCTGGGGGATGGTGGCGGGGAAGGCGGCCGAGAGGGTGGCCAGGTGCCGCAGCACGGCGTCGGCTTTCTCGCCTTGCGCGAGGTAGGGCTGCACCGGCACCTCGGGGAAGGCGTCGCTGTAGGCGGGGATCACCTTGATCGACTTCACCGCGGTCTTGCTCACGCGCAGCTCGACCAGCGCCGTGCGCTTGTCCTTCGGGTCCCAGTTGCCGCCGAAGACGAAGTTGCCCAGCGAGTAGACGATGGGCGCACCCTGGTAGAGCTCCAGGCCCTGCAGCACGTGCGGGTGGCTGCCCAGCACCGCCGAGGCGCCCGACTCGATCGCCTTGTGCGCCACCTCGACCTGGTACGGCTCGGGCTGGCCCTTGCTCTCGCGGCCCCAGTGAAAGAACGGGATCACGTGATCGGCCTTCTGCCTGGCCGCGCGAATGTCGGCGTCCACCATCGCCACCAGCGCGGCGGTGTCGCTGAAGTGCCCGGCGACGCCCGGCTGCTCGGCGGTGGCGATCACCTGGGCGGGCTCGATGTTGCGATCGCCCAAGAAGAAGTAGCCGAGGAAGGCGATGGTGACGCCCTTCTTCTCCACCACCGCCGGCAGGCGCGCCTCGACGAGCGTGCGCCCCGCCCCGAAGTGCACGATGCCGTGGGTGTCGAGCGTGCTGAGGGTGTCGAAGAGGCCCTCGGGGCCGTAGTCGATCAGGTGGTTGTTCGCGAGGCTCACCACGTCGACGCCGCCGGCGACCAGCGCCGCCACCAGCTCGGGCTTCGCGCGGAAGTTGAAGTTCTTGGGGATCTTCTCGCCGCGCTCGGTGAAGGGACACTCGAGGTTGACCACGAACAGGTCGGCCATCGTGGTGAGCGCGCGCACCTTCTGAAAACCCCAGGCCACCATCTCGTCGCGCGGCTTGCCTTTCTTGACCTGCTCTTCGACGTACTCTTCGTAGTGGTACCCGAGCGTCACGTCGCCCGCGACGAGCACCGTCACTTCAGGGGGAACCGCGGCAAGAAACAGTGGCAGGACGAGGGCGATCATTCTTGGTAGTGAGCATCCTGCATGGCCCGCGAGAAGGACTCCATCGCTTCATCAGACGAGCACAACTCGAGAGGCATCGAGCTGGCTGATCGCGGCTGGCTCGACGAGGCCTTGAAGGAGTTCAAGAAGGCGATCGAGCTCGATCCCAACTCCTCGCACGCGCACGACAACCTGGCCACGGTGTTCGCCGAGAAGAAGCAGTTCCGCGAGGCGCTCGACGCGTACCTGGTCTCGCTGCGGCTCGAGCCCGACAGCGCCACCGCGCACTACAACCTCGCCTGCTTCCTCTCGGCGCACGCGCTCGACTTCGCCATCAGCGAGTACCAGACGGCGATCGAGCTCGAGTCCGACTACCCCGACGCGCACCTGAACCTAGGGCTCACCTACGCCGACGCCGGTCGCCCCGAAGACGCGGTGAAGGAGCTGCGCACCGCCATCGAGCTCGACCCTGGCGATCCTTTCCCCCGCCACGAGCTGGCGGGCCTGCAGATGGACGAGGGCGACTACCGCTCGGCGATCACCCAGCTCAAAGACGTCACCCGCCTCGAGCCGGAGAACTTCGAGGCCTGGCTCGACTTAGGCATCTGCTACGCGCAGAAGGGCTTCTACGCGGAAGCCGAGCGCGCCTACGACAAGGCGAAGGCGCTCAAGGGCGACGATCTGCTGCTCACCTACAACCTCGCCGCGCTCTACGCGCAGTGGGGCCGCAAGGCCGACGCCATCGAGAACCTGAAGCTCGCCCTCAAGGTCGATCGCGTGAAGGTCAGCAGCTGGCTCAAGGCAGACCCGATGTTCGAAGCGCTCGAGGGCGAGGCCGACTTCGAGGCCCTGCGCTGATGCAGTTCGGCTCGTTGTTCCTCGCGCTCGGGTTGGTGCTCGCAAACGGCTTCTTCGTGGCCATCGAGTTCGCGCTGGTGAAGGTGCGCCAGACGCAGCTCGAGGCGCTGGTGGCGCAGGAACGGTCGGGCGCCAGCCTGGCGCTCACCATGCGCAAGAACCTCGACATCTGGCTCTCGGCCTCGCAGGTGGGCATCACGCTCGCCTCGCTGGCGCTGGGCTGGGTGGGCGAGCCCGCCTTCGCGCACCTGATCGAGCCGCTGGTGCTGAAGGTCGCGCCCGCCGGTGAGACCTCGCAGGCGATCGCGCACACCATCGGCGTCATCCTCGCGTTCGGGGTGATCACCTTCCTGCACATCGTCGTCGGCGAGCAGGTGCCCAAGACCGTGGCCATCACCCGGGCCGAGGGCACCGCGCTGTTCCTCGCCTGGCCGATGCGCGTCTTCTACGTGCTGTTCTACCCGGTGATCGCGCTGCTCAACGGCGGGACCAAGCTGGTGCTCAAGCTGCTGGGCCTCGACGGCGCGAACGCCGAGCACGAAGAGGCGCTCTCGCAAGACGAGCTGCGCATGATCTTCACCTCCTCGGCCGAGGCGGGCGGGCTGCAGAAGCAGCAGGCCGAGCTGCTCCATCGCGCCCTCTCGATGATGGAGAAGACCGCGCGCCAGGTGCTGGTGCCGCGCTCGCAGATGAAGGCGCTCGATCTCGAGCTGAGCCTCGAGGAGAACCTGGCCGCGGCGTACGCGGCGGGCCACACCTGGGTGCCGGTGATCCGCGGCTCGCTCGATCGCGTCGAGGGCCTGATCAACGTGAAGGATCTCTTCTACCTGCACGGCCGCCACGAGCTGAAGTCGCTGGCGCAGGTGCAGCGGCCGGTGCTGTTCGTGCCCGAGAACATCACGCTCGATCAGCTGCTCAACGAGTTCAAGCGCCGCAACAAGCAGATCGCGGTGGTGGTCGACGAGCACGGCGGCACCTCGGGCCTCATCACCCTGGCCAACGTGGTCGCCGAGCTCGTCGGCAAGGTGGCGGAGCTGGGCCGCAAGGTCGAGCCGATGCAGCGGCTGCCGGGCGGCAAGCTCGAGCTGCCGGGCACCGCCCAGCTCGACGACATCGAGCACACCCTCGAGGTCGAGTTCGACGTCGACAAGAGCCAGGTCACCACCATCGCGGGCTTCCTGATGGCCAAGCTCGGCCGCGTGCCCGTCACCGGCGACGTCTGGATGATGGATGACTACCGCGTCGTCACCGTGACCACCGACGGGCCGCGCGTGGTGACGGTGCGCATCGAGCCGCGGGCGGCGAACCCGGCGCCGTCGGCCCCTTCAGGGCCCACCCTGGAGAGCGTGAAGTAGCAGCTTGGCTGCGCGGGTTCACTCAGCGGCGAAGACAGCGGCAACGGACTGGCAGGTGAGCGCCTTCTGATGCCAGCCTTCCAGCGTCGCTGCGTCTGCGCTCGCGAGCTTCGCCTCGATGCTGTGCGGAACCTTCTTGAAGCGCGTGAACAGCACCTGGAGCACCATCTTCCGCAGCGTCACCTCGCGACCTTCCTCGCGACCTTCCTTCCGGCCTTTGCGCTCCCCGCGCCGGTAGCCACGCTGTTCCAGGTAGTCGCTGATCGACTGCATCACGCTCTCCTTTCCGGCCGGCTCACGTACGGCACGCTTGAGGGCCTTCAGCGCCGCTCGCGGCGCCACGGTCTGAAAATAGCGAAGAAAGAGGGCGACCGTCGATGGGTCCTCGCTCAGCGCCTCCACCGCCTTGAGGACGACCGCCGCCTGTTTGGCCGGTGGCGCGGCGGCGACCCTCAGGCCCAGCAGGCCCCCTCTGAGAGTGCGGTTCTTCGAGAGCCGAGCGATGGGCTCGGCGCCGAGGTCGAGGAGCACCATGCCGAAGTCGACCGTCAGGCGCTTGAGCTCTGGCGCCGCGTCGAGCACGTCGGAGAAGCGCCGCGGGCCGCGCCAACGCTTGATGCCGTTGTAGACGACGATGGGAACCACAGGGGGGATCGCGCCGCCCCGGTGGGTGCGTGCGAGCCGCTCGTAGATCGCGCTCAGGTAGCGCAGCAACTGGGGCATCACTGTCGCCGCATCGGTGCGCTTGTGTTCCACCAGGCAATAGACGAACGCCTCCTCTCCTCCTCGCAGCGGCTGGCGCAGCAGGAGGTCGGTCACGCTCGCACGCAGCGCCTGATCCACGAAGGTCTCGGGCACCGCGACTGGCGGGCCGGCGAAGCGGCGCACCGTGGCGCGCGGCAGCCGCTCTTCCAGCAGCGCCTGGGCTGCGCCCTTTTCCCGCATCAACGCCCTGAAGGCTTTGTCGTGTGGTCCCACGCGCGCCTGCTGCGCACGGCGCAGGCCAGTGGCTCGCCCTGAAGTTTCACAGACATGGGGAGGTGGCGGCGCAGTCGAAGGAGATGGGGCAGGGACGCGCGCGGTTTCTTCTCGGCCGCTGAGCGGGGTCCTCAGCGCCCCCCCAAGTACCTCACCAGGGCGCGCTGCGCGTCGGCCTCACCGTGGTGGAGCGCGACCCGCCGCACCTGAGGGATCGCACGCAGCCAGGCCGCGAGCTCCTTGCGGTCTGCGTGGGCGGACAGCCCCCGCAGGGTGTCGATGCGGCAGCGCACCGGCACCTCCTGGCCGTCGAGCCACACCGCGCCTCCCTGCTTCGCGGCGTCCTGAATGCGCCTGCCCGGCGTGCCCGCGCCCTGGTGCCCGGCGAAGAGCAGGGTGTTGCGCTCGTCGGCCAGCCCGCCATCGACGAGGTGGCTGACGATGCGGCCGCCGGTGAGCATCCCCGAGCCCGCGATGATGATCAGCGGGCCGGGCGCGTCACGCAGCCGCGCCGAGTCAGAGCCCCGCCTCGAGGCGTAGAGGTTCTCGAAGTCGAGCGGCGCGTCGCCGCGGGCGAGCTGGGTGAGCGTCTGCGCGTCGTAGAGCTTCTCGAACTTCGAATACGTCTCCGTCATCAACAGCCCCAGGGGCGTGTCGAGCGCGACGGGCACCTTGGGCAGGCGCCCCGCCTCGACCAGCTGGTTCAAGAAGTACAGCACCACCTGGGTGCGGCCGATGGCGAAGGCGGGGATGAAGAGTTTCCCCTTCCGCGCCACCGTCTGGGTGACGACCTCGAGGAGCTTCTTCGCGAGGTCGTCGTGGCCATGCTCGTGCTCGCGCTCCCCGTAGGTCGATTCCATCACCACGAGGTCGACGGGTCGGCCGGCGGGCCAGGCGCAGAACGCGTCTTTGAGGAGCGGCGAGCCGGGCCGGCCGAGATCTCCCGAGAGGATCACCCGGCTCTTCGCGCTCGAGAGGTCGACCGAGGCCGACCCCAGAATGTGGCCCGCCTCGCGAAAGGTGAGCTCGAGGTCGAGCGCCGCCACCCGCGGCCCGTCATAGGGCACCGGCTGCGCCAGGCGATCGAAGGCGGCGAGCAGCGCGCCGGTCTCGCGGAAGGTGGCGCGCTGCATCGTGAGGGCGTCCTCGAGCGAGAGGCGGGCGATGGCGAGGGTTGCCTGGGTGGCGAAGATCGGTTTGTCGAACCCGCCGTCGAGCAGGTACGGCAGCGAGCCGATGTGATCGAGGTGGCCGTGCGTGAGCACCACGGCGTCCACGTCGCGCGCGGCGTCGGGGAAGACGAAGTCGCGGGCCTCGCGGCCCTGGCCGATGCCGCAATCGACCAACAGCCGCCGGCCGCCCAGCTCGACGCGCGTCATCGCGCCGGTGACGCAACGGACGGCGCCCAGCAGGCGCACCTCGCCGTCGGCGAGCGGGTGGACGGCCGTGCAAGCGAGGACGTCAGCCATGGTGCACCTCAGGCGATCTGCACGCCCGCGCGCCGCAGCACCTCGAGCGCGTTGGTGGTCTGCACCACGCCGTCCCTGAGCCGATAGTCGAAGGTCATCTCGCCTTCCTTCACCTCGTCGCGGAAGTGCACGTTGCGAATGGTGTCGGGCCGCTCTTTCGACAGCTCGCAGATCGAGAGATCGTGCGTGGTCACCGCGCCCGCCGCGCCGAGGTCGAGCAGCATCAACAACAGCTGCCGCGAGGCGATCTGCCGTTCCTTCGCGTTGGTGCCCATGAAGAGCTCGTCGAGGAAGAACAGGCAGCGGTCCTGGTGGGCCCTGGCGGTGTCGAGCACCGTCTTGATGCGCTGCACCTCGGCGTAGAAGTACGAGACGCCGCGCTCGAGCGAGTCTTTCACCCGCATGCTGGTGAGCACCTGCACGCGCGAGACCTGCATCGCCTTCGCGCACACCGGCAGGCCCGCGAGCGCCATCACGGTGTTCAACCCCGTGGCGCGCATCAGGGTGGTCTTCCCGCTCATGTTCGAGCCGGTGATCACCCACGCCGTGCCGGGCCCCGCGAGCTTCACGTCGTTGCGCACCGGCTTCTCGAGCAGCGGGTGGCCCAGCTCGGAGGCCGCGACGTGGACCGGCCCGTCGTCGACCTCGGGGAAGGCGTCTTCGGGGCGCTCGAAGTGCCAGGTGGCGAAGGAGCTGAGCGCCTCCAACTCGGCGAGCGACTGAAACCACTGCCGCGCACCCTTGCCGTTGGTCTCCCGCCAGCGATCGATCCGGAAGAGCACCAGCAGATCCCACAGCGTGAGCGCGTTGATGATCGGGTGCATCTGCCCGGAGTGCTTGAGCTCGGCGAAGCCCATCAGCCGCGCGAACTGCCGCAGCCGGGTCGACACGGGCGGCCCTTCCATCAGGCCCTTCTGCAGCGCGGCCAGCCGCGCGCCCTGGAACTTCTGGGCGTCGATCGCCGCGAAGGTCTCCTCGAACCGAATGAAGCCGCGCTCCCCCATCGCCAGCGCCTCCCACATTCTCCCGATGGGCTTGCGCGTCGCCACCACGATCGCGATCTGAATGAGCAGCCCGATCCAGAAGGGAAGGGCGTTGGGCAGCAGCTCGTTGGCGGACAGCAGCCCCGCGCCGATCGTCAAGACCGGGAGCACGTGCGCCACCGGCCACGCCCACTTGATCGCGCCGAGGGTGGAAGGCGACTCCGCCCACTTCAGGAACTTCGTGGGATCGGCCTTGTCCTTCTTCCCGGCCATGCGCGCCTCGGCGACCAGCGTCTGGCGGAAGTCGATCAGCGGCCCCAGCTCGCGCACCGCGTCCTGCCGCGCGTGGATCGCTTTGGCGTTCTCGCCCGGGGTCAACAGCCAGTCGAGCAGCCGCTGCTCGCCGGCGGCCGTGCCGGTGTCGTCGAGGCGCTGAAAGAGGCTGCCGCGCCCGGTGATGTCGAGATCGCCCCCGTAGAGGTGGCCGTCGGGCACCCGCCCTTCGCCGGTGGAGGGAAAGTCGTGCCAGCGCCCCTGCAGCCGCAGCAGTCCTCGCTCGTTCAGGGACAGCCGCATCTTCGCGAGGTCCTCCCGGCGGATGACGCCCGCATGGACGACAGCCAGCGCGATGTAACCGCCCAGTGACGCCAGCGCGCCCAGCAGGCCCCAGCGGGGAATCTTGTCGAAGCCCACCGCGAACCCGAGCGCCACGAAGCCCAGGAACGTGATCGTGCGCAAGTTGGCCAGACGGCTCCCGCTGCGGTCCAGCGCCACCAGCTCCGCGCGGTACTGCGTCACGCGCGCTTCATACTCGGCTCGTGCAGTTGCCATGGTCGAGACACCCTTTGACGCAAGGCGTGGGGGAGAGCTACTGCGATTTACAAATCGCGCTCGGTGACGCCGGCGACAACCAGTTGACCGTCCCTTTGAGTTTGTGCCAAGTGCACTGAATCGTTTCGAGTTTGTCGAGGACGCGCCGGGTTCCTCTCAACAATCTTCGCGCACGTCACACGATGGAGACCCACCGATGAAATCGTCGTCACTCAAGCTGATGCTGTTCGCTTCGGTTCTCGCCGCCACTCAGGCCTGCAAATGCGGTGAGGTGGTCGCTCCCCGGGGTCGCGGCGAAGTGCGCATCATCTACACCGACCCCAAGACCAGCACGCAGCTGTCGGGCGACGACGGCA
>VFKJ01000031.1 GCA_009885595.1 Myxococcales bacterium
CTGCGGGGGAGAGGGTCGGGGAGAGGGCTTGCCGCGGTCGGTTCAACATGACGTCATCCCCGCCGTGCGGGTGAAGAGCGCAGCCAGCCGGTCAATGCCCGCTGCGGTCGCGCTCGCCCGGGTGCTGCGCGTGACGCCGCGAGAAGCCCTGTCATTGATCAACGAGGCGCGCGTTTTGCCCGCGGAGTTCGACGCCGCCACCGCCGAGAGCACCTGCGCGGCGTTGCGCGCACGAGGTGTCGAGGCGACTCCGGTCGAGGTGCCGCCCACCAGTCGTCGCTGTCCGGCGCATCCCTCGCTCACCGCAGACGCGCCCTGCCAGGCCTGTCGCGCGCTGCAGTGCCCCCTGTGCCTGCCGTTCTGCCGCACCTGCGCCGCTCGCCGGGCCTCGGCCGCGCGATGGAAGCGGGTGCGGGTGTCGGTGCTGGTGACGGTGCTGCTCTCGCTGGTCGCCTGGGCGGTGCTGCGGCAGCGCACGCTCGATCGCCGGACGCAGTGGCGGCACCCGCTGCGGATCTCCGTGGTGCTCGCGAGTGGCGCGCCCATCGACGACGACGTGCTCGCCGCCTGGCGCGCAGGGCTGGCCTCGCTCGACGACTGGTTCGCCTCGGAAGCCGAGCGCGTCGGGCTGCAGCTCGCGCAGCCGGTGCACTTCGAGCTGGCGCCTGCGACGGTGCTCGCCGACGTGCCCCGCCCGCCCCCGCGCACGGGGAAGTGGCTCGAGGACTCGCAGCAGGCGCTCGAGCTGCGCTCCACGCTGACGAAGTTGGCCGGGCGAGGAGAGGCCGCCGGTGCCTTCGACGTGCGGTTGATCATCGCGCTGCGCACAGCGGAGGGCGCGCACCTCGTCGAAGGCGTGGGCGAAGCGGGCGGCACCATCGGCCTGGTGGAAGGCAGCGCGGGTGACACGGCGCTGACGGTCGAGTTGATGGCGGTGGCCCACGAGCTGCTGCACTGCCTGGGAGCGCTCGATGGCTACGACGAGGAAGGCCACGCCCTGCCCCGCGGGGTGGTGGGCGAAGGCTTCGCCGAGGTGATGGTGGGAGAAGTGCCGCTGGGCCCGCGCAAGGGGCGCCTTCCCAGGTCGCTGGCGGAAGTGCGCGTGGGCGAGGTGACGGCGCGCGAGGTGGGCTGGCTCGAGTGAGCGGTGATTGAAACGCCCGCCGTTTGCGTAGACTGCCGCCATGGAAGACGGGGCGGGGGCGGAGACACCGTACGAGCTGGCGAGGCGACTCCACGCGCTGGGCAGGCCGAGCACCGAGGTCGAGCGCGCGCTGCGGGAGCGGGGGCTGGACGCAGACGAGGCCCGCATCGCCGCGCGCGCGGGCCGGGGAGAAGCGGGAGTGGCGTCCGCGCTCCCGGAGTCCCCCCGCGCGAGCGAGCTGCCTGACGCGCCGCCCGCCGAGCCCCCTGCCCACCCCTGCCCCATGCATGCGCAGTGGCCGGTGCTGGCCACCTGCGCCCGCTGCGGCAAGTTCATCTGCGCGCGCTGCCTCACCGAGGCCGGGTGGGAGCGGCTGCCTGACTCGAACCAGTGTCCCGAGTGCGAGACCCGCGCGCCGGTGGTGCAGGGCATCGGGGGCTGGTTGATCCTCCCCGCGCTGCACATCGCGGTGGTGGCGCCGCTCAGCGGGGGTGTCGCGCTGGTGCAGGACCTGAGGGTGATGCCGCAGCTGAGCGGGCCGCTGCTGGTGCCGGTGCTGGTCGAAGCCTTCTTCTACGCCTCGTACCTGGCCTACGCGCTGTTCACGGCCATCGCCTTCTTCCAGAAGAAGCAGCGCGCGGTGAGCCTGATGATCATCTTCTACGTGCTGGCGATCGTCTCGGCGCTGCTGTCGATCGGCCTCACGGGGTGGATCGAGGGCATCACCGGCGAGAAGGTGCCCGACGAGGACGGGGCGATCCAGACCGGTCGGGCGATCATCAGCAGCATCGTCTGGGTCGCGTACTTCCTGCAGAGCAAGCGGGTGAAGGCGACCTTCGTGGTGCCGTGAGTGGAAACGGCCGAGCCCGCGTACAGTGGAAGGCCATGCGCCTGTTCGTCACTGTCGTGAGCCTCGCGCTGCTGTGGCAGGGCTGCGGTCGATCTGAGACGTTTCCGTTGGCCAGGCCGTGCACGCGCCAGCAGAACGGCGCGCCACCGCTCCCCCTGTCCACCTCGGGTGAGCTCACCCACGCGTGGAACGCCGATATCTGCATACCGATCACGATGGGCGGCTCAGTGAGCCGGCGAGACGAGTTCGAGAAGGCGCTCGCAGCCTGGTCTGCGAGGTCGTGCACCGCGCTGTGCTTCGAGAGGCCCACAGTGCGAGAAGACGTGCCGACCGGGTTGAAGGACCGGCGCATTCACGCGGCCTTCGGCTTCGACTCGCACAACGAGTGGTCGTTCGCCTACGACCCGGTGACGGGGGAGATCCTCAACGGCGTCATCTGGCTGTCGAACAACAGCACCCAGGGCGACGTGCTCAAGCAGCTGGGCCAGGTGCTGGGCTTCGTGCCGGTCCCCACGGTCGATTCGACGCTCAGCCGGGTCGATCCGCACAGCAGCGCGACCGGGCTCACAGCCGCCGACGAGAAGAGCGTCTGCGCCGCCTACCCAGCCTGCATCAACTGAACAAG
>VFKJ01000531.1 GCA_009885595.1 Myxococcales bacterium
GAGAGCGGCAAGGCCTTCGCGGTGGTCGCCGCCGAGGTGCGCAACCTCGCCGAGAAGACCAGCCGCTCCACCCGGGAGATCGGCCAGAAGGTGAAGGCCGTGCGCGAGGGCGTGGAGCGCACCGTCGAGCTGGTGAGCCGCGGGCGCGACGAGGCCGCTGCCGGGGTGATGCTGGGCGAGAAGGCCGCCGATGCGCTGCGCGCGATTCAGTACACCTCGCAGCGCGCGCTCACCGCAGTCGAGTCGACGCAGGCCGAGGCCGCGCGGCTCGAGACCCAGAGCGTCTCGCTGGTGGCGGTGAGCCAGCAGGTGACCGAGCGGGTCGACGAGGTGATGCGGCTGGCCAGCGACCAGGCCTCGCAGGGGCGAGAGCTGGTCAAGCAGATGCAGGACATGTCGCGCACCGCCCGGGAGGCCTCCACCAAGGCCGACGGCCAGGTCACGACCGGGCGCGAGCTGTCAGACTCGGTGCTGCGGCTCACCGCGGCCATCGACGAGATCCGCGGCTCGCAGGCGGTGCTCAAGCAGGGCGACGCGGCCATCAGCGAAGAGATCGCCGAGGTGCGTGAAGACGCGCAGCGGGTGGTGCGCATCGGCGACACCTTGAGCCGCATGGTGGAGCAGCTCAGCCACGAAGCCGACACGCTCGGCGGCGAGGTGTTCCGCTTCAAGCTCCCGCAGGCCCGCGCGGGCGGCACCCTGCAGGTGGGCCTGCACCGCGCGCTCACGCTCGACGAGACCCGCGGGCTCGACCCGCTCTTCACCATCGACCTGCAGATCACCGAGGTCTCCGCGGCGATGTACTCGACGCTGGTGCGCTACGAAGACGGCATCCTGGTGTCCGATCTCGCGGAGTCGTGGGAAGCCGATCGCACCGCCCGCCGCTACCGCTTCTCGGTGCGCAAGGGCGTGACCTTCCCCGACGGGGTCGCGCTCAACGCGGGGCACGTGAAGACTCACTTCGAGCGGCTGCTCGATCCCAAGGTGGGCGCGCCGGACGCGGTGCTCTTCAAGGACATCACCGGTGCCGCCGCGTTCTTCTCGGGTGAGGCGAAGAGCGTGGCGGGCATCGAGGTGCTCGACGAGCACACCATCGAGTTCCGCCTCGACGAGCCGCGCGCGTTCTTCCTACGCCTGCTGGCGCTGCCTTCCACCGGCATCACCCGGCGCGATGGCGGCCGCATTCTGGGCACCGGGCCCTTCCGGCTGGCCTCGAACACCGCCAACAGCGTCACCCTCGAGCGCAACCCCACCTTCTACATGCCCGGGCTGCCGCTGCTGGCCCGGCTGGAGTTCCAGCTCTACCAGTCACGTCGCGCCGCCCTCGACGCCTTCACCGGCGGCAAGGTGCAGCTGGTCTCGTATCTCCACGCGGAGAACCTGAAGGAAGTCGGCCTCGACCCCGCGGAGGCGCTCACCGTCAACACGCCCTCGGTCTGGTTCCTCGCCTTCCACGGGCTGACCGCGCCCTTCGACGACGTGCGGGTGCGCCGCGCGATTCGCGCAGGTCTCGACGTGCGAGCGCTGGTGGACGGCTTCCACCCGGGCGCGCGGGTGGCCAAGTCGCTGACGCCGCCCTCGCTGCTCGAGAGCGAGCGGGTGCACGAGCCGCGCACCGACATCGCCCTGGCGCGGCGGCTGCTGAACGAAGCCGGCCACTCGCGCGTGCGCCTGACGATTCAGTACGCGCCCGATCGCGACACCCGCGAGGAAGATCGCGCGCTGTTCAAGCCGCTGACGGAGGCGGGGCTGATCGACCTCGAGCACGTCGAGCTCAAGGACTTCTGGGAGCGCGTGCGCGAGGGCCGCCTGGCGGTCTTCCGCGGCAACTGGATCGCCGACGTCGCCGACCCCGACAACTTCCTCTACGTGCTGCTCAACTCGAAGGCGCAGAGCATCTACGGCGTCGGCTACAAGAACCCCGAGTTCGATCGCCTCACCGACGAAGCGCGCGTGTCGATCGATCCCGGGTTGCGCGAGACGCTCTACCGGAAGGCCGAGAGCCTGGTGCGCGAGGACTGCGTGCTGGTGCCGCTGTACCACGAGCGCTTCCACGCGGCCGCCAGCCAGGAGCTCCAGGGCCTGCGGCTGCACCAGACGCCGCCGCAGGTTCGTTTCGAGGAGATCTGGCTGGCCTCGTGATCTCCCTCTCCCCTGCGGGGGAGAGGGTCGGGGAGAGGGGCTTACCGGGAGGGACGCAGTTACTTGAAGTCCCAGGCCTCGACCGCGTTGCCCTGGAAGCGGGGCACCAGCACGCGGTTGCGCTTGCTGTCGAAGCCGAAGTCCGCCGGGGCCTCGAGGTCGGTGAAGGCTTCCTTGAACTCGCCGCCGAGCTTGCCCCGGTAGATCGTCTTGGCACCCCAGCTCGACACCAGCAGCTCGTCGCCCACCATCAGGAGGCCGTCGAGCCCGCCGTTGGGGAGCTTGGCGGCCTCGCCCACCTTCTTGCCCTTGAGGTCGTAGGTGAGCAGCTCGGGCGCGGTGAAGCACACGGTGTGGATCGCGTCCTTCGTCACCAGCAGGCCGTTGGGGCTGTGCAGATCTTTGCTCTTGATGAGCGCCTTCGCGCTGGGCTTCTTGCCCAGGGTGATCACCCAGATGGCGTCGGTGCCGGTGCTCTCGAACTTCGGGTTCAACCCGGAATCGGAGACGTAGAGGTTGCCGTCGGGGCCCAGCGCCACGTCGTTGGCGAAGGTCGCGCCCTTGAGCGCCACTTCGCCCTTCGGCGCGCCCGTCTTGCGATCGAACATGCGCACGGTGTCGATGTCGGCCACGTAGAGCACGCCGTCTTTGAGCGCGGAGCCCTTGGGCGCGTTGAGCGTCACCTTGTTCTTACCGCCCTCGATGAGCTTGGCGTTGACCACCTTCCCGTCGGGGGCCAGCTCGGCGATGAAGCCGTTGTTGTCCTTGTCCAGCGGGGCGCCGTTGATGTTGCTGACCAGGTAGGTGTCGGTCTCGGCGTCGTAGAGCACCGACTCCGGGGTGGCGATGCCTTCCTTGAAGGTGACCGCGGCCGTGGGCTTCGCGGGAGCGGCGGGCTTGGCGGCGACCCCGGCGTCCTTCGACTGCGCGAAGACGGCGGCGGCGACGAGACACGACGAGAGCACGAGACGATTCATGGGTTCCCCCTGGGGTGGACAGCAACGAAGCGCCCCCGGAATACCGGGGCGAACGCACGCTCACAACCGTTTCAGCGGTGCGCTTCGACCGACAGCGGCGTGATCACGTCACCGCGGCGCGGCTCGGCGCGATCCACCAGGGTGCCGTTGCGCACGAAGTCGTGCAGCTGCAGGGGCAGGCCGTGCGCCGAGCGCCAGTCGGCGGTGTCCATCAACTGGAAGTGAAGGTGCGGCTCGGTCGACATGCCGCTGTTGCCCACGCGCGCCAGCCGCTGACCCTGGGTCACCCGATCGCCGGGCTTCACCAACAGCGAGCCCTTGCGCAGGTGGCCGAGCAGCGTGAACTCCTCGGTGCCGTGATCGATCACCAGCACGTTGCCGTAGAGGTTGCCGCCCACGGCGCGGTTGGGCTGGTTGTCGACCACGCCGTCCTGCGCCACCACCACCACGCCGTCCGCCGGCGCGAGCACGGGCTGGTTCCAGGCGAAGTAGTCCTCGTTCTTCTGACCGGCGCCCCCGGCGCTGCTGCCGTTCTTTCGCTGCAGGAGATCGAGCGCGAAGCGCATGTCGGAGACCGAGGCGTGCCGGTTCTCCTCCCAGGTGCGTCCGCCCCAGAGCACCTGCCAGGTGTCCTCGAGCGGCAGGCGCAGCTTCACCAGCGCGCGGTAGGCGCCGTAGGCGGTGGGCGCTTCCTTCGTCGCGAAGACCATGGAGGCGCCCAGCAGCCGGCCCTGGCGATCCATCACCAGCGAGAGCTCGAGGCCGCGCGCCCAGTTCGAGACGGCGCAGACGCGCGAGTAGACGGTGTGGCCGTTGCGATCCTCAGCGAGGCCCTCGCTGACCAGCTTCGACTCGTTGCCGTAGCTGCGCAGGCCGGCGGAGAACTTCTGCAGCGCGGCCAACGAGGTGAACTGCTGACCTGGCGCGGTGCCGCTGGTCTTCCAGATCTTCGCGACCTCGCCCGACTGCAGCGCGGCCACCCAGGTGCGCCCCTGGCCGAGCGAAGGCGCGCTCTGGGAGAGCAGAAGGCTGAGCAGGATTCCGGCGGTCATGGGGAGCGCGCGCATCATCGGCGAATCGCGCGCGAGC
>VFKJ01000062.1 GCA_009885595.1 Myxococcales bacterium
CGCGGTGTAGGCGGTGCCGCGCTCCAGCGCCCGGGCGCCGGCCACCAGCTCGCGCGCCACCAGGCCCGTCGCGCTCGCGATGTTCCGCTCGAGCCCCGCCACCACGCCCTCGGGCAGCGGGGACGAGACCGAGCGCCGCACGCGCACCGTGCGCGACGCCTTGGGCGGCGCCTTGACCGCAGCGGGGACCACCACCACCGCGAGCTCGGGAGGCTTGGGCGCAGGCAAAGGCTCAGGCACCGGAGCGGGCCTGAGCACCACCACGATGGGCGGCGCCGGCGGCACGCTCGTGGCGAACGAGCCCAGCTCGACCAGCCCCGCGCCCACCAACACGCCGAGGACCAGCACCACGCCGGGCCGCTGCAGGGTCCTGGCGCTCATCGCTCGGCCCTCCGCTCATCCGAGGCGACGCGGGCGTAGACGATGGTGAACTCGAGCGGCCCGCGCAGGAAGGTGAAGAGCAGCTCTCCGTCGGCCTGCACGGCGACCTGCCAGTGCGCGATGGGCCCGTCGAACTCGATCGTCGGCCCCTGTTTCGACCAGCGGCCCTGCGCCATGTTGATGCTGTAGCGCCCGTCTTCCAGCAACCGCAGGGTGCCGAAGTTCGCGCGGCTCTCGACGCCGTTGATCTTCACCGAGCGCTGGGTGAACTCGCCCACCAGGCGGGGGGCGCCGCCGCCCGAGGGCGGCAGGGTGATCACCAGGCCCGTGGCTTCGAAGCTGACCCAGATCGATCGCGTCTTCCCGGCGCCGGTGCGCACCTCGCACTCGCGGTCCAGGGTGGTCACCACCCTCGGCTGGAACGAGCCGGCGCCGCAGCGCACACCGCCGGGCGCAGCGATGGTCTTGAGCCCCACCACCACGTCGGCCTGGGCGAGCCCGACCTCCCGCTGCCGCAGCAGGTCGAGGCCGATCGGCTCCACCGTGCGGAACATCTGCGCCGCAGCGAGGCTCGACACCATCATCATCGTCAGCAGCAGCGACCTGGTCATCATCACGACCTCCGCCGCGCCGCTGTGCAAGCCCGGCGCCCGCGCCAAGGCCGCGGAAGCGCGCGCGGCCCCACAGGTCTGCGTGACCTTCGAAGTCGCCCCAACCTCATTTCACAGGTGAAAACGAGCGGGCGCCGGCTTTGAGGTCAGAGCTGACGACTGGGGCTGGGAAGACCACTTTCGAGCGGTCGGTTTCGACCGGCGAGGTCGCCCAAACCCCCGAAATGGGAGGGTGAGCCCGTGAGGTGAAGGAGTTGCAGTAGGGAGGGGGTATGCCTGACTCCGGTCTTCCCGCCGCTCGCGTGCTCCTGGTCGACGACGATCCCGGCGTGCTGGCGGCCCTGGTGCGGCTGCTGCGTCGAGGCGGCGTGGTGACTCACACCGAGGTCTCGGGACTCGAGGGGCTCGCCGTGCTCGAGAACTTCCAGCCCGACGTGGTCATCTCCGATCACCGCATGCCGGGCATCGACGGGGTGGAGTTCCTCACCCGGGTGAAGGCGCGGCTGCCGCACGCCCAGCGCATTCTCCTCACGGGCGAAGCCGAGCCCGAGGCGATCGAAGCGGCGGTGGCGCGGTCCGAGGTGTTCCGGCTCATCTTCAAGCCCTGGAACGACGCTCAGCTGATGCTGACGGTGCGCAGCGCGCTGGAGCAGCGGGCGCTCGCGCTCGAGGTAGAACGGCTTCACCGCCTCACGCAGGATCGCAACGTCGACCTCGAGGCGCGGGTGCAGACGCGCACCGAGGCGCTCTCCGTCGCCAAGCGCGAGTGGGAGCTCACCTTCGACACCATCGACAGCCCCATCGTGCTGGTGGGAGTGAACGACCTGACGATTCGTCGGGCCAACCGGGCCGCGGCGCGCGTGAGCGACTCGGCGATCATCTCGCTGGTGGCCAGCGGCGCCAGCTGTCACCAGACGCTGTTTGGGGAACCCACCCGCTGTGCGGGCTGCCCGGTGACCCCGGGGCTGGCGGTGCCGGCGACCGCGGAGATTCACCACGGGGAGCGCACCTGGCAGATGCGCGCCCACCCGATGGAGAACACCGAGGTGGCGGTGTGCCACTACCGCGAGGTCACCGATGAGCGCCTGCTCGCGCGCCGGCTGCTCGAGAGCGAGAAGATGAGCGCCATCGGCAACCTGGCCGGCGGCGTGGCCCACGAGATCAACAACCCGCTCAGCGGCATCCTGGGGTTCTCCCAGATCATGAAGCGCCAGCCCGGCCGCTCCGAGGACGACCTCGAGGCGCTCGAGGTGATCGAGGAGAGCGCCAAGCGCTGCAAGCAGATCGTCGGCAGCCTGCTGAAGATCAGCCGCCGCACCCGCCTCGAGGATCGCCGGGCCTTCGACCTGAGCAAGTGCCTGGAAGACACCTTGACGCTCTTCCGCGGAGAGGCGCGCCGCCACCCCCGCCTCAAGCTGCTCCTGCGGCTCGATCCCGAGCTGCCCGACGTGTTCGGCGACCCGGCGCAGCTGGGCCAGGTGGCCTTGAACCTCTTGCAGAACGGCCTGCAGGCCCTGCCCGCCGGCGAGGGGGAGCTCGAGGTGGTGACCGGCCGCAAGGACGAGGCCTGCTTCTTCTCGGTCCGTGACACCGGCACCGGCATCGCGCCCGAGCACCTGCCGCTCATCTTCGATCCGCTCTTCACCACCAAGCCGCCCGGCGAGGGCACCGGGCTGGGGCTGGCGATCGCCGCCCGCATCGTCGCCGACCACGGCGGCCACTTCGACGTCGACACGGTGGTCGGCCGGGGCAGCACCTTCACCGCAGTCCTTCCAGTGGCACCTTCGAGGGGAAACACGTGAACCGAGAGACGGGCGCAGGGCGTGGGAAGATTCTCATCGTCGACGACGACGCGGTGGTGCTGAAGACGGCCAGGAGCATCCTCACGCTCGCGGGCTACACCGTGGTGGCCATCGACGACGCGGTCGAGGGCCTGACGGTGGTGAAGGACCCCACCATCGACGTGGCGGTGCTCGACATCAAGATGCCCAACCTGTCCGGCATGGACCTGCTCAAGGCCTTCCGGCACGCGCGGCCCGACGTCGAGGTGATCATGATGACCGCCTACGCCACCGTGGAGACCGCGGTGGAAGCGGTGAAGGCCGGCGCCTACGACTACCTCACCAAGCCCTTCGACGACATCGACGACCTCACCCTGGCGGTGCAGCGGGCGGTGCAGAAGAAGCAGCTGCAGGACCGCACCAAGGTGCTGGAAGCCAAGCTCGAGGCGCGGCCCCAGTTCGAGGAGCTGGTGGGCCAGTCGGCGTTGATGCAGGCGGTGTTCAAGCTGGTGGACACGGTGGCCTGGTCGACCGCGACGGTGCTGATCACCGGCGAGAGCGGCACCGGCAAGGAACTGGTCGCCCGCGCCTGCCACTACCGCAGCCCCCGCCGCGAGAAGCCCTTCGTGGCGATCAACTGCTCGGCGCTCACGGAGACGCTGCTCGAGAGCGAGCTCTTCGGTCACGTCAAGGGCAGCTTCACGGGCGCCGTGGGCAACAAGCTGGGCCTGTTCGAGGCGGCCAACGGCGGCACCATCTTCCTCGACGAGATAGGCGATCTGCCCCCCGCCACCCAGGTGCGGCTCTTGCGCGTGCTGCAGGAGGGCGAGGTGAAGAAGGTGGGGGCCACCGAGTCGACCAAGGTCGACGTGCGGGTGATCGCCGCCACCCGGGTCGATCTGCAGAAGGCGATGGCCGCCGGAAAGTTCCGCGAAGATCTCTTCTACCGGCTCAACGTGATCATGACGCACCTGCCCCCGCTGCGGGAGCGGCCGGAAGACGTGCCGCTGCTCGCCCAGCACTTCCTCACCAAGTACGGGAAGAAGACCGGCAAGCGGGTGGAAGGCATCAGCCAGGAAGCGATGACCGCCCTCTCCACCGCGCGCTGGCAGGGCAACGTGCGCGAGTTGGAGAACGTGATGGAGCGCGCGGTGATCATGTGCGCGGGGCCGGTGGTGCTGCTGACCGATCTGCCCGCGCAGCTGCAGGTCGCGCAGCGCAGCAGCGCCGAGGTCGAGCTGCTCTCGCTGGTGCACCTGCCCTACGCAGAGGCCAAGCAGCTCTCGATTCGCGCGTTCGAGCGCCGGTACCTCTCCACCCTGCTGGAGAAGCACCAGGGCCGGATCGCCCAGGCGGCGCGCGCGGCGAACCTCGATCGCTCGAACCTGCGGCGGCTGCTCAAGCAGTTCGGCGTCGAGGTGGTCAAGCCGACCGGAGACGGCGCCGGGGGCGCGGTGGTGACCCTCTCCGAGGCCGACGACTCCGACGACGAGCTGCCCGCCCAGCCGAACTGAAATCTCCCTCTCCCCTGAAGGGGGAGAGGGTCGGGGAGAGGGGTGAAGGTCACTCCGCGTAGAACATCGGGTCGCGCTTCATCACGAAGTCGCTGATGCACGCGGCGACCTCGGGCGGCAGCTCGAGGAACTGCACGCCGGCGCCCGGCATGATGTCAGGCGTGGCGTCGTTCACCTCGCGCGTCCAGCACACCACCCCGCGCGCCTTCAAGGGGCCGCCGCCCGGCAAGGTGAAGGTGAGCTCGACCTGCGTGCCCCGCGGCGGCGTGGAGAGAGTGGCGACGAAGATGCCGCTCTCGCTCAGGTTGGTGGAGAAGCCGGCATAGAAGTTCGAGTCGCTGCCCAGATCGACCTGGGTGTGCAGCGCCACCCGGGGTGCCTGACGCCGCGGCGCTGAGGGAACGACCGGCGTGGCCGCCCTGGTCTCCAGGCGCTGCTGCGCCCTGGCCAGCCACTGCGCCTGGTGGCCGAGCTGAAGCTCGAGCTCGGCGGTCCCCCGCCGGAAGGCTTCCAGCGCCGAACGAAACGCGTCACCCGCGGCGCGACGCTGCGTGAGCGCCAGGCGCCTGACGCGCAGCGACTCCGCGCGGACCGGCTCGTCGTCGAAGCGCGGCACCGCGAGCTGGCTGAGCTGGCTGCCGACCGACCCGGCCTCCGCGTCCGCCGCACAGAGCTGCTGCGCGGCCGAGAGCAGATGCGCCCGGCGCTGGGCGGCCTGCTCGGAGGCCTGGCGGGCCGCGGCGAGGTCGCGCTCCAGCTGCGCTTCGGCCTGGGCGGCCTCCGACTCGAGGGCGAACAACTGCGTGGCTTCGTCGTGCATGGTGACTTCTCCTCGAGGTGAGTGCGGGTTCAGGCCGCGTGGGCCGCCGCCGGCGGGCACGGCCGAGCCCGGGGTGCAGGCTTCGCCTCGGGCAGCGGCAGCGCTTCGATGGCCGGCAGCCGCACCCGGAAGGTGCTGCCCTTGCCTTCCACGCTCTCCACGGTGAGCTCGCCGCCCATGGCGTGAATGAGGTTGTGGCAGATGTAGAGGCCCAGGCCCGTGCCCACGCCCACCGGCTTGGTGGTGAAGAAGGGCTCGAAGAGGTGCTTGCGCGCGAGGTCGCTGAGCCCGCAGCCGGTATCGGAGACCTCCACCAGCACGTCGCCGTTCGGGGTGACTGAGCTGACCACCCGCACCTGGTTGACGCCCGGCGCACCGGGAGCGATCGCCTGCGCGGCGTTGACCAGCAGGTTCAAGAAGACCTGCGCGAGCCGGCCTTCGTCGGCCCGCACCAGCGGCGTCTGGCCCAGGTCCACCGTCAACTGAGCGTGTCTCTTCAGCTCGCTGCCGGCGATGGTGAGGGCCTGCTCCAGGGCAGCCCTCAGGTCGACGGAGTGAGCGGGCCCGTCGCCCACGCGCGAGAAGCTGCGCAGCGCGAGCACGATCTTCCGGACCCGCTGCGCGCCCATGTTGGCGTCGACCAGCGCCGAGACGATCTCCGAGGGGTCGCCCTCGCCCTTCTCGATGTAGCTGCGCACGTAGTCGAGGTTCGAGGTGATGAAGGAGAGGGGGTTGTTGATCTCGTGGGCCACCCCGGCAGCCAGCGTACCCAGAGAGGCCATGCGCTCGGACACCGTGAGGCGGCGCTCGAGGTCGCGCAGGTGGGTGACGTCCTGCGCCACGGCGACGAAGTGGGTGGCCGCCCCCCCCGCCACCGCGACCGGGGTGATGGTGGACAGGCACGAGAACAGGCTGCCGTCGCGGCGGCGGTTCACCATCTCTCCCGCCCAGGCCTGGCCCGAGCGGAGGGTGCCCCACAGCTGCTTGTAGAAGGCGTCGTCGTGCCTCCCCGACTTGAGGATGCGGGGCGTCTGCCCGATCACCTCGTCGCCATGGCCGGTGAGGCGCTTGAAGGCCGCGTTCACCCACTCGATGCGGCCCGCGGTGTCCATGATGAAGATGGAGTTGGCCGCGGTGTCCAGCGCCGCCGCCTGCAGCTGGGCGCGCTCCAGC
>VFKJ01000751.1 GCA_009885595.1 Myxococcales bacterium
AACCGACTGGTAGGTTCAGGAACCGCGTCAACCGGGCGTCGAGCTCACCACCATGTCCAAGCGGCTCTACTGTTGGCGATGCAAGACTGTCCTTCCCATGCTCGACGATCAGGAGTGGCTGGAGTTTGCCGGGCCACTCGGAAACAGCATCGGCCTCATCCAGAAGGTCAGGGCGGAACAAGGGCTGTCTCTGCCCGACGCGCTCAAGGTCGGGGAACTCGAGGCCCTCAATCGCTACCGGGAGCTCACCGGGTACGCGGAGACCAACGTGAACGCGCTGTGGCATCACCGGGTGAGTCTGTTCGGGCCACCGTGTTCGAGTTGCGGGAAGCCGCTCCGCACGCCACAAGCGAAGCACTGCGCCGAGTGTGGGGCCGCGCGACGGACCTAGAGTAAGCCGCGCTGCTTGATGTCGAGGTACGCGCTGACGCCCGCGCTCGCGAACACGGCCGGCGTCCCGCGCACCACGCGCGCGCCACCCTCGCGCAGCTTCGCCACCGTCGCCTCGCCCTCGCGCTCCATTCGGGCGGCGACCACCCGCTCGTACGCGGCGGTGGCGGTGGCAGGGATCTCGGTGGCGACCCGGTGCACCGCTTCGTCCTGCAGCGAGACGATCATCGGCAGGTGCCTGGGGACCAGCCGCCTCGTTCGCAGGATCAGGGCAGCCGCGGTCTCTTGATCGACCAGGTCGGTGAGCACGATCACCAGCGATCTGCGCGAGCCGCGCGCGAAGGCCTGGTCCATCGCCGCGCCGTAGTTGCTCTCCTCGAGCGCCGCTTCCACCTGGTACAGCGCCTGCGCGATGGCGCGCAGTTGCTCGGTGCCTTTCCGCGGCGGCAACCAGCGCTTCACGTCGCGCCCGAACGCCATCACGCCGACGAGGTCGCCTTGATCGAGCGCGACCTTCGCCAGCCGCAGGGTGGCGTCCACCGCGTGATCGAGCTTGCGGCGCCCGTCCACCTCGCCCGCCATGTGGCGCCCGCAGTCGAGCAGCAAGAGCACCTGCTGATTGCGCTCGGGCTGGTGCTGGCGCACCAACGGCTTTCCCCGCCGCGCGGTGGCCTTCCAATCGATGCTGCGTCGATCGTCCCCGGGGCGGTATTCGCGCAGTGACTCGAACTCGCGGCCTTCGGCGCGCACGCGGATCACCCGGCGGCTCACCTGGTCTTCGGCGCGCGCGAGCTCGAGCGCGTCGCGGGAAAGGACTGAGAGATCGGGGAACACCTTCACCGATTGAAGCAGCGGCACCGTCTGCCGGCGGGTGCACAGCCCCAGGGGGCCATCGAGCCGCAGCGTCACCGGGCCGAACGTCAGATCGCCGCGCGTCGAGGGCGTGACGCGGTACTCAATGAGGGTAAGCCCTCTCCCCGACCCTCTCCCCCGCGGGGGAGAGGGGGACAGGAAGCGTTGCCGATGCCCTTCGACCACGGGCCCCGGCGTCACCCAGTCGCGAAGCTCGCCCGTCACGTGTTTGGTGCTGCTGAGCTCGAGCCGCACCACGTTCACCCTCCCCGACGACAACACCGGCTCCACGACGCGGCGGAGCTCGAGCGACTCCGCCCGCGGCGCGAGCACGAAGTCGATGCCGATCAACACCAGCAGCGCGACGTCGAACGCGATCAACACCGGCGCGATCGACGGCGACGACAACGCCACCACCGCCGGCGCCAGGCTCAACGCCGCCAACCACAGCGCGCGGGTCGTGGGGACCGGCATGGTCAGCGGGGAACTGCGACCTGCTCCAGCACCCGGGAGATCACCTGGTCCACCGTCACGCCCTCCACCTCGGCCTCGGCCTTCACCATCAGCCGGTGGTTGAGCACCGACGCGGTCACCGCCTTCACCTCATCGGGGGTCACGTAGTCCTTCTGCAGCAGCGCCGCGCGCGCCTTCGCCGCCGCCAGCAGCCCCTGGCCCGAGCGGGGAGACGCCCCCAGCTTGAGCCGCGGCTCCTCGCGAGTGGCCCGCACCAGCTTGAGCACGTACTCCACGATGCTCGCGTCGCACTTCACCTCGGCGGCCTGCCGCTGCAGCGCGGTGAGCTCTTCGAGGGTGACGGCGGTCGCGACCTGCGCCGGCTTTCCCGCGCGGGCGTGGGTGCGGGTGAGCATCTCGCGCTCGGCGGCCTCGTCGGGGTAGCCCACGCGCACCCGCATCAAGAAACGATCGAGCTGCGCCTCGGGGAGCGGGTAGGTGCCCTCGAGCTCCAGCGGGTTCTGGGTGGCCACCACGAAGAACTGCGGCGAGAGCGCGTGCGAGGTGCCGTCGATGGTGACCTGCCGCTCCTCCATCGCCTCGAGCAGGGCGGCCTGGGTCTTGGGCGGGGTGCGGTTGATCTCGTCGGCGACCAGCACCTCGGTGAACACCGGGCCCTTCACCAGGGTGAAGCTCGCGTCCTGCGGGCGGAACACGCTGGTGCCCACCACGTCGGTCGGCATCAGATCGGGCGTGAACTGAATGCGCGCGAACGAGAGCCCCAGCGCGCTGGCCATGGTGCGCGCGGTGAGCGTCTTCGCCACTCCCGGCACGCCTTCCAGCAGCACGTGGCCGCGCGCGAGGAACGTGGTCAGCAGGTCCTCGAGCACGCGCGACTGGCCCAGCACCACTTCACCCAGCGCCCGCTCCAACCGCTTCAGCGGAGTCGGCATCAGCGGCCCACGTCCTTCAAGCCGAAGATGGTCCCCACGATCGAGACGATCGCCGCGATGATCGCGAGGATGAGCCCCAACGAAGGCTTCGACACCCACACCTCGTAGTTGCCCACCGCGCTCATGGCCGGCGTCGAGTCCCACGAGAGCTTCATGTACACGAGGCACCAGATCGCCGAGACGCCCACGCAGCCCAGCTGCGCCACCCAGGGCAGCAGTGGGTTCAAGGTCGGCATCGTCTTGCGCGTGCGCACGATGATCCCCGCGACCGCGCCCGAGCCGAGCAACGTCACCAGCACGCCTGAGGACATCACGCCCAGCACGTCGCCCTCCGCCACGGTCTCCTTCCAGGGGAAGAAGGTGAAGATCACCAACAGCGACGTGCCGAAGAGGGCCAGCTTGTCCGCCAGCGGCAGCTCCCAGAGGTAGCGCTTGGTCTCACCCATCGCCAGCTCGGGATCCATCGCCTTGTTGGGAACGAACTTCTCCTTCTCCTTGCCCTGGTTCTCCTTCCAGTCCTCTTCGGAGATCTGCGAGCGCCAGTCGTTGGCCGCGCGTTCCTTCCGCTCGGCGGCCAGGTCGGCGTCCATGTCTTCCTCGGAGCGCTGCATCGAGGGCTTCTTCTTCACCGCCGCCACGCCCGGCTTGGTGCCCGGTTTCTTCACCCCGGGCTTGGCGGCGCCCGGTTTGGCGACGGGTTTGGCGCCCGGCCTGGTCGCGGGCCGCCGGGGCGGGGGAGGGGCGTCGTCTTCTTCCGGAGGCCCTGCATCGAACAGCGAGGCGTCCAGCACCGTGTCGCAGAACGGGCACACCGACGCGTCATCAGCCACGGTCTTCTTGCAGGAAGTGCACTTCATCGGCGGGCGCAGTGTAGACCGATGCAACCGGATTGCACTCGACAAGCTGGTTCAGGGTTCCTACACGACCTCGCCATGCGTCAGTCCCTCCTCGCTTCGCTGCTGCTGCTCACCGGTTGTGTCACCTGGACCTCGCAGTCGCCCAAGGCGGCCCCTGCCGGCGGCCGGACCGCCGCGCCCACGCAGCAGCGCAGCGACATCCAGGCGATCGCCGACCTGGAAGACCGCCGCTCGCTGGGTGACGGCCGGCTGATGCAGACGGCGATCAGCGAGCGCGACCCGATGTTGCGCAAGCGCGCCTTCCTCGCGCTGGCCCGCATTCAAGATCCCAACACCGCGGGCGCGCTGACCGAGGGCCTCTCCGACCCCGACCCGGGCGTGCGCGGTGAAGCGGCCTTCGCCATCGGCATCCTCGGGCTGTCCTGGGCGCCGCTGGCCGACGAGGTGAAGACCCGCCTGAGCAGCGCCCTGCTGGAAAAGGAGAACACCGAGACCGA
Source organism: Myxococcales bacterium (assembly GCA_009885595.1). GTDB lineage: Bacteria > Myxococcota > Myxococcia > Myxococcales > Myxococcaceae > Archangium_A. The sequence continues at coordinate 4,003 of VFKJ01000751.1, forward strand.
CGCCGCGGTGAAGCTCGCCCTGCTCGAGGCGATGGGCCGGGTGGCCACGCTCCCCCTGGTGGAGCGCCTCACCGATCGCCTCAGCGTCGAAGGCGACGTGCAGGCCCGCGCCGCGCTCTCCCTGGGCGTGGCTGCGCGCTCGAAGGTTTCGCTGCCCTCGCGCCTGTACACCGCGCTCGCGCTGCTGCTGAAGAAGGAGAACTCGCTGGGCACCCGCTTCGGCGGCGCCTACGCGCTGTTGCAGACGAAGAAGGAACTCGCGCGCCCCTACCTGCTCATCTGCGCGGGCGACGACGCCTCGGAGATCCGCGCGCTCTGCGCCAAGGGCCTGGGTGACGTGGGCACCGAGGTCGACGCGGTGACGCTCAAGCGCCTGCTCGATGATCCCGACTACCGCGTGGTGGTCGAGGCGACGCGCTCGCTCGCGAAGCTGGCGACGAAGTGCAAGTCGGCTGCGTGCCCGGCCCTCGGCGCGCTCGCCGATCTCTCCTTCCGCGTGGAGCGCCTGGTGCGCAGCGACAGCGCCGGCGGTGGTCAGCCGCTGCTCGCGCTCGCCCAGCAGGGCCTTCCGGCGACCGGCAAGTCGGTGCTGATCTCGCTGCGCAGTCAGCTCCTCGCTGCGAAGTCCGCGCCTGATCAGAAGATCCGCAAGGACGCCGCCAACCTCGACTGCCGCCTCGCCGCCGCGATCGATCGCCTCAACGGCAGCCTGGTCGAAGTGATGGGCTGCGGCCACGGGCTGATCGACGAGCCCCGCCGGCTGCAGCTCGGCCTCCAGGCCCTGCAGGAAGCGACGAAGGACGCGAAGAGCCCCATCGATGCCGCCAAGCTGACGGCGGAAGTCGGCTCGTACGTTTTTCACAACGACGGCCGCGTGAAGCTCGCGGTGATCGAGTTGCTGGGCGAGCTCAAGGGGCCCGCCGCGCAGGAAAAGGTGCGCACCCAGCTGCTCGCCACCGATCAGGTGCTGGCCGCCGCCGCCGCCTCCTCCGCCGCGAAGCTCGGGGACAAGACGCAGATTCCGCAGATTCGGCAGCTCGCGCAGAAGGCGATGAACGAGGTCGACATCGCCCCCACCATCGCCGAGGCGCTCGCCACCCTCGACGCGAAGGACGCGATCGGTGATCTCGAGGCGTGGCTCAAGTCGCCCAACGCCACCATCCGCCAGTCCGCCGCGGAGGCGCTCACCAAGCTCAAGGGCTCCCCGGTGCTCGCCGACCGCGTGGAGCGGCAGATGGACAGCACCCGCCCCACCGCAGCGCCGCAGAACGCGCGGCTGGTGATCACCACAGAGAAGGGCGAGTTCGAGATCGCGCTCGCCGTCGGCGAGGCGCCGCTCAGCTCGGCGAACCTCTTTGCCCTCGCGCGCAAGGGCTTCTTCCGGAACCTCACCTTCCACCGGGTCGTGCCGGACTTCGTGGCCCAGGGCGGCGATCCCCGCGGTGATGGCAACGGCGGCCCCGGCTACACCATCCGCTGCGAGATCAACCACAAGCCCTACGCCCGCGGCGTGGTGGGCATGGCCCTCTCGGGCAAGGACACCGGCGGCTCGCAGTTCTTCGTCACCGCCGCGCCCCAGCCGCACCTCGACGGGCGCTACACCGCGTTCGGCGAAGTGACGAAGGGCCAGGAAGTGGTCGACGCGCTGCTCGAGGGCGATCGGATCACCGAGGTCCGTGCGCTGCCGTAACTGCGCTCCCTCTCCCCCCCGGGGGAGAGGGTCGGGGAGAGGGCTTACCCCTGGATGACGGGCATCTCGCCGGTGGTGCGCCGGCGATCGACCTGCTCCAGGTGCTCGATGTCGTGCCGAATGCGCACCCACTCGGAGGGCGGAATGCCCAGGTACGTCTCCACCGCCTTGGGGTCGAACTGGGTGCCCGCCAGCCGGCCGATCTCGGTGATCGCCACCTCCAGCGTCGACCCCTTGCGGTATGGCCGATCGCTGCAGATCGCGTCCATGGTGTCGGCGATGCAGAACAGGCGCGCCCCGATGGCGATCTCCTCGCCCTTGAGGCCGCGCGGGTAGCCCTGGCCGTTCCACTTCTCCTGGTGCTGGTAGACGATGTCGGCCGCGGGCCGCAGGTAGGGAATGTTCTGCAGCATGCGGAAGCCGAGCTCGGGGTGCTTCTTCATCTCCACCCATTCCTCGGGCGTCAGCGGCCCGGGCTTGAGCAGAATGGCGTCGCGCACGCCGATCTTCCCGATGTCGTGCAACAGCGCGCCCTGCTCGATGTGCATCAGCTGCTGCCCGGCGATGCCCATCGCCTCGGCGATGCGGCGGGTGAAGCGGGCCACCCGCCAGGAATGCCACTGCGTCTCGGTGTCGCGGTAGTCGAGCGCGCGGATCATTCCTTCCAGCAGCCCGGTGGTGCGCTCGGTGACCTGCTGTTCCAGGGTGGCGTTGAGCTGGGTGAGCTCGGCGTTGCGCTGCCCCACCTCCTTCGTC
>VFKJ01001111.1 GCA_009885595.1 Myxococcales bacterium
ACCGAGCACGAGATGCTCCGCTACGTGAAGAGCCTCGAGGCCAAGGATCTCTCGCTGACGCACTCGATGATCGCGCTGGGCAGCTGCACCATGAAGCTCAACGCCACCAGCGAGATGGAGCCCATCACCTGGCCCCAGTTCAACGCGCTGCACCCCTTCGCGCCCCCCTCGCAGTGGAAGGGCTACGCGACGATCTTCTCTCAGCTCGAGAGCTACCTCTCGGAGATCACCGGCTTCGCGGGCTGCTCGCTGATGCCCAACGCCGGCAGCCAGGGCGAGTACGCGGGCCTGCTGGTGATTCGTTCGTTCCTGGCGGCGAAGGGGCAGGGGCACCGCAAGGTGTGCCTGATTCCCGCCTCCGCGCACGGCACCAACCCCGCCTCGGCGGTGATGGCCGGCCTGCAGGTGGTGGTGGTGAAGACCGACGAGCACGGCAACGTGGACGTGGGCGATCTGAAGACGAAGATCGGCGATCACAAGGATCAGCTCGCGGCGCTGATGATCACCTACCCCTCGACGCACGGCGTGTTCGAGGAAGCGATCACCGAGATCTGCGAGCTGGTGCACGGCGCCGGCGGGCAGGTCTACATGGACGGCGCGAACATGAACGCCCAGGTGGGCCTCTGCCGTCCGGGCGACTTCGGCCCCGACGTCTGCCACCTGAACCTGCACAAGACCTTCGCCATCCCGCACGGTGGCGGCGGCCCCGGCATGGGCCCCATCTGCGTGGCCAAGCACCTGGTGCCGCATCTCCCCACGCACCCCTCGCAGAAGGTGGGCGGCGACAAGGGCCCCGGGCCCATCTCCGCGGCGCCCTACGGCAGCGCGAGCGTGCTGCTCATCTCGTGGATGTACATCCGCCTGCTGGGGCCTGATGGCCTCGCGCACGCCACCCGCGCGGCGATCCTCAACGCCAACTACGTGGCCGAGCGGCTCCAGCGCAGCTTCCCCGTGCTCTACCGCGGCACCCACAAGCGGGTCGCCCACGAGTGCATCGTCGACGTGCGCCAGCTCAAGGCCACCAGCGGCGTCGAGTCGGGTGACATCGCCAAGCGCCTGATGGACTACGGCTTCCACGCGCCCACCAACTCGTTCCCGGTGGCCAACACCCTCATGATCGAGCCCACGGAGTCCGAGTCGCGCGCCGAGCTCGATCGGTTCTGCGAAGCGATGATCTCGATCCGCACCGAGATCTACGACATCGAGAAGGGCGTCCTCCCCAAGGACGACAACCCCCTCAAGAACGCGCCCCACACCGCCGACGCCGTCACCGCCGACGAGTGGAAGCACCCGTACACCCGCCAGCGCGCCGCTTACCCGCTGGTCTGGGTGAAGAAACACAAGTTCTGGCCCTCGGTCGGCAAGGTCAACGACGTGCTCGGCGACCGGAAGCTCGTGTGCAGCTGCCCGCCCATCGAAGAGTACATGTAGGGCCTGAAATGGGCTTAAGGTGCGGCCGCTCCGATGGCCCCCTCTGAAGCGAAGAAGCCCATCCGTTTCGGCAAATACACGCTGATCGATCGCATCGCGGTCGGCGGCATGGCCGAGATCTTTCTCGCCCGCCAGGCGGGGCTCGAGGGCTTCGAGAAGACCATCGTCATCAAGCGGATCAGGCCGCATCTCTCGAAGCAGTCGAACTTCGTGAAGATGTTCCTGAACGAGGCGAAGCTGGCCGCGCAGCTGAACCACCCGAACATCGTGCAGATCTACGATCTCGGGAAGATCGGCGAGTCGTACTTCATCGCCATGGAATACATCTTCGGGCGCGACATGCGTCGCATCATCCCGAAGGCCGACGCGCTGGGGATCCCGTTCCCCATGGTCTACGCCCTCAAGATCGCCAGCTCGGTGTGCGAGGGCCTCTATTACGCGCACGCGCGCACGGACATGTACGGCAACGCGCTGAACATCGTTCACCGCGACGTGACGCCCGAGAACATCTTCGTGTCCTTCGACGGCACGGTGAAGGTGCTCGACTTCGGCATCGCCAAGGCCGCCAACCAGATCGAGCAGACGCGCGCCGGCGAGATCAAAGGCAAGCTCTCGTACATGTCGCCCGAGCAGTGCATGGGCAAGCCGCTCGACAACCGCAGCGACATCTTCTCGCTGGGGGTGGTGCTCTACGAGTGGCTGACGGGCTTCAAGCTCTTCACCGGCGACTCCGAGGTCGCGATCCTCAAGTCGATCACCGAGGGGAAGATCTACGCGCCCTCGTACTTCAAGGCCGACATCCCCGAGGGCGTCGAGGCGATCCTGATGAAGGCGCTCGAGAAGGACCGCGAGAAGCGGTACCAGACCGCCTGGGAGATGCAGTACGACCTGGACCAGTTCCTGAGCCAGTACGAGTTCACGCCCTCGAACATCCACCTCTCGAACTTCCTCAAGCAGCTCTTCAACGACGAGCTCGAGGAAGAGAAGGACAGGCTCCAGACCTTCCGGCAGCAGAACATCATCGGGCCGGACGAGGTGATCCAGGAAGAGGAGGACGTCGTCTCGGTGGTCGAGGCGATCTCCGACCTGGCCGAGGTCGATGAGGCGCCGCAGAAGCTGGGCCCCGAGCGCTCGCTCACCTTGAACCTGCCGGGCGGCGTGATGGATCAGCTGACCGCGATCGCCAAGCGCAACGGCATCACGGTGAACTCGCTGGTGCGCGACGTGCTCGGCGGCTTCATCAAGTACCGCTAAGAAAAAGGGGACAGGCTGCTTTTGCTCGCTGTCTCGCTGTCTCGAGGTCACTGGGGAAGCAAAAGCAGCCTGTCCCCTTTTTCGCCCGGACTTGATTCGTTGACCCCTTGGGGGGCGGTTGGTACGCGCTGACCGTGCTCGCTCTGCTCTCGGTGTCGGACAAGCGCGGTCTGGTTCCCTTCGCGCAGGGACTGATTGGCTGTGGTTACACGCTCCTCTCCACCGGCGGCACGCTCGAGGCGCTCAAGGCCGCCTCAGTGGCCGCTCGCAAGGTGTCGGCGCACACCGGTTCTCCCGAGATCCTCGGCGGCCGGGTGAAGACGCTGCACCCCAAGATTCACGGCGGCATCCTCGGCCGGCCCTCGCTCGAGAGTGACGCCCGCGAGATGGCCGAGCACGGCATCGAGGCGATCTCGCTGGTGGCGGTGAACCTGTACCCGTTCCGCGAGACGGTGGCCAAGGGCGCCTCGCGCGAAGACACCATCGAGCAGATCGACATCGGTGGCCCCGCGATGGTGCGGGCCTCGGCGAAGAACGCCGCCTTCGTCACCATCGTGGTCGACCCCGACGACTACGAGTCGGTGCTGGCGGAGCTGCAGGCGAACAAGAGCGTGAGCGAGAAGACCCGGCGCTCGCTGCAGCGCAAGGCCTTCGCCCACACCGCTTCGTACGACGCCGCCATCGCGCACTGGCTCTCGGAGCAGGAAGGCGAGGCGTTCCCCGACGAGCTCTCGCTGCCCTTCGTGAAGGCCCAGGGGCTGCGCTACGGAGAGAACCCGCACCAGCGCGCCGCCTTCTACAAGGAGCACCGCGCGCCCAACGAGCCCACCGTCGCCTTCAGCGAGGTGCTGCAGGGCAAGGAGCTCTCGTACAACAACATCCTCGATCTCGACGCCGCGCTGGGCCTGGTGCTCGAGCTGAGCGGTCGCCCCGCCGCGGTGGTGATCAAGCACAACACCCCCTGCGGCGTGGCCATCGACGACGTGCTCGAGTCGGCCTACCGCCGCGCGCGCGCCGTCGACGAGACCTCGGCCTTCGGAGGGATCATCGCGCTCAACCGCGAGGTCGACGAGAAGACCGCGGCTGCGCTCGCCGAGACCTTCCTCGAGGCGGTGATCGCGCCCGGCTACAGCGCCGCCGCCAGGGCCCTGCTCGCCACCAAGAAGAACCTGCGCCTGCTCTCGGCAGGCCCGGGTCTGGGAAACCCCAACGCCCACCCCCGCGCGCAGCTCGATGCCCGCAGCGTGTCGGGTGGCCTGCTGGTGATGGATCGCGACGCCGTGGAGCCGCCCACCGAGTGGAAAGTGGTGACGAAGCGCAAGCCGACCAGCGACGAGCTGGCGGCGCTGCAGTTCGCCTGGAAGATCTGCAAGCACGTCAAGTCGAATGCGATCGTCTTCGCCAGCCCCACTGAGCTGCTCGCGCAGGCAGGAGGGCAGACAAGCCGGGTGGATTCGGTGAAGATTGCGGCGATGCGCGGCGGCGCGCGTCTGAAAGGAAGCGCGGTGGCCTCAGACGCCTTCTTCCCATTCCGTGACGGGCTCGATGCGCTGGCCGCTGCGGGTGCCGGTTGCGTGGTGCAGCCGGGTGGGTCGGTCAGAGACCCCGAGGTGATCGCCGCGGCTGACGAGCATGGGCTCTGCATGATCTTCACCGGCATTCGCCATTTCCGTCACTGAGTTCCATGCGCATCGTCTGCCAGAAGTGTTCAGCCGCGTACGCCATCGATGACAAGTTCGTCACCCCCAAGGGCGTGCGTGCGCAGTGCCCCCGCTGCCGCCACCTGCAGTTGGTGAAGAAGGACGACGCAGCTGCCGCGGCTCCGGTGGCGGCGGCCCCCGCTGCGGCGGCTGCGGGTGGGCCTTCGGCGTTTCTCTTCGACATGGCCGGTGGTCCTCCTGCGCCGGCGGCTCCGGGCGGCTCTGAGCTGCACTTCGGGCAGACCGCGCCCGCTGCCGGCGCGAAGGCCTCGCCGTTCGACTTCACGCCCACCACCAACCCGGGAAACGCGCTCGAGTTCGGTGCGCCGGCGCCCGGGCCCGCCGGTGGCGGGAGCCCGTTCGATTTCGGGGCCGCCCCTGGCGCCGCCGGGAGCCCCTTCGACTTCGGCACGGCGCCGCCTTCCGAGAGCGCCTCGCCGTTTGGCAGCGGTGGGTTCGACCTGGGCGATCCGCCGCCGCCTCCTCCGGCGCCGCCGCCCAGGGCCAGCGGGCCCAGGGCGCCTTCCTTCCC
>VFKJ01000220.1 GCA_009885595.1 Myxococcales bacterium
AAGGTCGACGCGAAGAAGCGCTGAGCTGGCTCCCTCTCCCCCGCGGGGGAGAGGGTCGGGGAGAGGGGAAGAGCCCCTTATTTCAACAACGCCGCCGGCCGAATCCGACTCAGGTCCTCATCCCGACTCGACGGCGGGTCCGTCTTGCGCTCTCCGCTCGGGTCCACGGTCTTCCCCACGATCGACTGATCCGACTTCAGCCCCAGCTTGTCGCGCGCGACCACCAACGCGCGATGACAGCGCTGGTTCGCTGGCTCCAGCTCGACACACCGCTTGAACACGTCGTGCGCTGACGCGAGCCGCTCCCTGTTGGGCACGCTCTCACCGAGGAGCCCTTCGGCATAATCGAGCTCCGCTGACGCCCCCTGGAACGGGCTGGGCGCGTCATCAGCGGGCAGTGACGGCGCGCTCCCCTCTGCGACGGCAGGCCGCTCGGGGCTCCCCACCCTCTGCGGCAGGGCCTGTCCCACCTGCGGCGCCACCATCCCCGGCTCGCGCAGGCGGGCCAGCGCCGGTGAGCGCACCACCGCGTTCTTCATCGGCGGATCCACCGGCGCCGCCACCACGGGCTGCGCTGAGGGCGGCGGAAGCACCGGCACGGGCACGTCGTTCAACAGCAGGCGCGAAGCGACCCACGCGCCGCCGAGCAGCACCAGGCACACCACCGCCACGATCCACGTCGCGCGCACGGCTCAGCTCACCACGGTCCCCACCGCGTCCTCGAACGCCGTGATGACCGCCGCGATGTCCTGCCCGCCGTGACCGGTGGCGCGCGCGAAGTTGTAGGTCTCCCGCAGCGAGGCCGCCGTGGGGGTGGGCACCTTGTGCGCCGCGGCGCTGTCGAGGAACAGCGACAGATCCTTGTGCATCAGGTCGATGGAGAAGTGCGGGGTGAAGTCGCGCTCGAGGATCGCCTTGCCCTTGAAGTCGAAGTACGGCGAGCGGAAGCCCGAGGCCTGCACCACCTCGATGAGCTTGCGCGGATCGACGCCGGCCTTCTTGGTGAGCAGCAGCCCCTCGCTGAAGCACTGCAGCATGCCGGCGATCAACGCGTTGCCCGCGAGCTTCACCTGCGTGCCCGCGCCCACCGGTCCACAGTGAATGACCTTCTCGCCCACGGCCTGGAAGAGAGGTATCGCGCGTTCCAGCGTCTTCGGGCTGCAGCCCGTCATGATCACCAGGGTGCCCTTCTCGGCGCCGCTGCGAGAGCCCGTCACCGGCGCGTCCACGAAGTCCACGCCCTTCTCGGCGAAGCGCGCGGCGAGCGACTCCACCAGCGGCACCGACACGGTGGAGAAGTCGATGAACAGCTGACCTGCCCGGGCGGTCTGGAAGAGCCCCTCGGCCACGCCTTCCAGCGCGGCGGGATCGGCGACACAGGTGCAATACGCGTCGACCTTCGAGGCGAGCTCGGCGGGAGACGCCGCCACCTCGAGGCCGTCGGCCTCGAGCGCTTTCGCCCGCCCCGGCGTCCGGTTCCACACCACCACCTGGAACCCCTTCTTCTTGAGGTTCTTCGCCATGGGAGTGCCCATGGTGCCCAGCCCGAGGAAGCCGACGCGAGAGATGCTCATGAGGCGAGGCGAGTAGCAGAGGACGGACTGGCAGGGGAACTCCCCCCTTCTTCACGGTCGCGATAGAAGCGCTCACGCCATGCCGCTGCGCTTCTTCCGAAAAGACAGCTCGAGCGTCACCCGCCGCGAGCGGGAGGAGCAGCTGCAGAAGGCCGTGGTCGACGGCTTCCGCCAGCTCTCCTCTCTGCTGAAGCGGGCGGCCGACGCCATCGAAGCGCGCCGCCTGGAAAAGAACGGCTACGACAAGCAGGAGAAGTTCCTCGAGCGCACGCCCCCGAAGGACCGGCGCTGAAGATGTTCTACCGGGCGTTCCGTGCACTCTGCGCGCTGACCCTGCGCCTGTTCTTTCGCCTCGAGCCGCCCGTCGATCCGACCGAGGCGCTGAAGCTGGCGGGCCCGGTGATGTACGTGGGCAATCACCCCAACGGCCTCATCGACCCCGGGCTGCTGCTCATCCTGGCCAAACGCCAGGTCACCTTCCTCGCCAAGGAGCCGCTGTTCCGGATGCCGGTGCTCGGGTGGATCATGCGCGGCATGGACGCGCTGCCGATCTACCGGAAGCAGGACGGCCCGGGCGACACCACGAAGAACGAGGGCACGCTCACCGCCTCGGTCGACGCGCTGGTGCAGGGCAGGGCGATCACCCTCTTCCCCGAGGGGAAGAGCCACAGCGAGCCGCAGCTGGCCGAGCTCAAGACCGGTGCCGCGCGCATCGCGCTGGAAGCCGCGCGCAAGGGTGCCGACGTGAACCTGGTGCCGGTGGGCATCACCTACGAGGCGAAGAACCGCTTCAAGAGCCGGGTGCACGTGCAGGTGGCGCCTTGCCTTCGCGCCAGCGAGTTCCTCGAGCGGCCGGGCGAAGATCCCCACGACGCCGCGCGCCGCTTCACCGACGCCATCGCCGCGGCGCTGCGCCAGGTCACCTTGAACCTCGACGCCTGGGAAGATCTCCCGATCCTCGAGACCGCGGAGACGCTCTACGCGCTCTCGAAGGGTGAAGAGGCTGGGAGCGCAGCGCGCCGCCAGGCCTTCGCCCGCGGCATCTCGCTGCTGCGCGAGGAGCAGCCCGAGCGCTTCGAGCAGCTCAAGAACCAGCTGGCCGGGTACCGGGCGCGCCTCTCGCTGCTCTCGGTCTCATCCGACGAGCTCACCTCGCAATACCGGCCCGGCACCGTGGCGCTCTTCATCCTGCGCAACCTCTTCGCCGTGCTCTCCGTGCCGCTGGTGTTGCTGGGTTTCGGGCTCTTCGTCATTCCGTACCACCTGCCGCTGCTCGCGGTGAAGGCGGCGAAGCCGGGGCACGACACCGAGTCCACGGTGAAGGTGCTCACGCTGCTGCTGCTGGCGCCCGTGTGGTGGGCGCTGCTGACCGGGCTCGCCTGGTGGTGGGGCGGCGCGGGCTTTGGGCTTTCGACCCTGCTCGGGGTGCCGCCGCTGGCGCTCTTCACCCGCTACTACCTCGAGCGTCGCGCGGCCGCCTGGCACGACGCCCGGACCTTCTTCGTGCTGATGAGCCGCCGCCGCCTGCAGGCCGGCCTGCTCGCCGAGGGCAAGCAGCTCGCGAGCGAGGTCGAGGGGCTCGTCACCGAGTTTGCCCCCCGCCTCAGCGCTTGAGCTGACATCTGCGGCGAAGCGCCGCTACTGGCACAGACCGGTCACCGTGTCGCAGGTCTGACCGGTGCTGCAGGTCACGCCCGAGTTGGTGCACCTGGGTACGCAGGTGGCGAACTGGTTGGTGCCTTCGCAGGCGTACCCACTGCGGCAGGTGCCGACGATGCCGCCGTCCGTCAGAGTGCCGCAGCCGCGCTCGCAGAACCAGCGAATGACGGGGGCCGAGAGGCTGTCGCGCCCGGCATAGGCAGGCGAGCAGACGCCGCCGGTGCCGCACCACGTGTCGCTGCCCCAGGTGGCCGTGCACTCGGCGGTGCATGCGCCGCCGACGAAGCCCGCGTCGAGGCTTTCTTCGATGCAGGCGCCGACAGTGGGGGGCTGGCACTGGGTGTCGAGGGTGCACGCAGCACCGGCCGCCCCGGAGAAGCCCGGGCCCGCATCGAGCGAATCGATGGTCATGCCACCGTCCGGCAGATTCCTCAGCAGGGTGCGGGGCAGGCAGATGCCGCTGGTCTGGGTGTACCCCAGGCAG
>VFKJ01000413.1 GCA_009885595.1 Myxococcales bacterium
GCTGGAGCGAAGTGCAGGCGCGGCGGGAGTGGTTGAGCCGCAACTGGCCGACGCTCTTCCCCTGACCTTGACGCCGGCGTCGTGACCGGGGGAAGAGGGGCGCTCCACGGTCGGGGAGGCATGCACATGGGGCGAATGGGCTTGGTGGGGTTGGCGCTGGTGGGGTTGAGCGGGTGCTTCACCTTCGATCCGGGGCCCGGCTTCGACGCCGGGTTGCCCATCGACGCGGGCGAGCCGATCGTCATCCCGTCGGATCCGCTGAAGGCGACCGGCACGCTCGACACCGCGCGCGCGGTGAAGGGCACCTTCGGCTGGGACGCGGGCGGCGCGCTCACGGCCACCGCGGCCGACGGCACGGTGTTCACCCTCACGGTGCCGGGCACCGCCCTCACCGAGGCGACGGAGATCACCATGACGCCGTACTCCACCCTGAGCACGGGGCTGGGGGAGTCGAGCCACGGGGTGAAGCTCGAGCCCGCGGGCCTGCAGGCCACCACCACCTTCATGGACCTCGTCATCACCCCGCCGGCCGGCACCACCTGGCCGGTCGATCAGCAGGTGCCCTTCACCCTGCAGGGCCCAGGCGACGTCGTCTCGCTGGCCGCGGTGGACCGGACCAGCACCCAGCTGAAGTTGAAGATCGGCCACTTCAGCAGCTACGGCTACGCGCTGGCGATGAAGGGCTTCTCCGCCACGCTTGCGGGCGTGCGCCATCGCCTGGGCGGTGACGCGGAGTCGCAGCTGGAGACCGAGGTGGCCGCTGAGCTCACCCGGGAGCGCCAGCAGCCGTCGGGCAAGAACCTCTACGAGCTGCTGCTGCCCTTCATCAACCGCTACGTGGAGCAGATCGTCAAACCCCGGCTGGCGGCCGCGGGGAACAGCTGCGCGAACGCGAGGCTCGCGATCCAGACGGTGCTCGGCTTCGAGCGGCAGATGCAGCTGCTGGGGGTGATGGACCACAACCTGCTCGCCTTCGACTGGATGGATCTCTTCAAGCACAACGTGGTGTGCATGAAGGAGGAGTACGAGCTGTGCCGCGACAACCACATCGTCACGCGCATCATCCCGGCCTTCCTCGGCGTCCTCAGGCAGGAAGCGCTTCTCGGCCTGGGCGAGAGCGCGCTGATGAGCGCCGACCGCTACGCGTGTGAGGACTACGTCCGCAAGTGTCTCAAGTTCACCCTCGAGCTGACCTCGCAGGCCGCCTTCACGGAGGGCACGGGCGCCGACGTGTACACGATGCACGAGTCGATGTACCTGCCGCCCAGCGCGCTGGCGTCGTACGCGGTGAACACCGACGAGAACCCCTCAGGCCTCGCCCACATCGACGCGACCGGCGGGCTGATCGCCGGCGGCTTCAGCAACTTCAGCGTCTCGGGCTACCAGGCGCAGTACCAGAACGTCTGCGCCTCGGTGACCTCCAGCACCCCGGGCGGGGGACAGTTCGCGATGACCACCGTCTCCTTCAAGCCGAAGACCGCGCCAGACGGCAGCCCGGGAGACCCGGCCACGCGCGCGCAGGTGGGCGACTTCTTCATCGTGCCGGCGCTCATTCCCAACACCTCACAGCACGTGGTGAGCGTGCGCAGCCGCGACGCCAACGGGGGGTGTTCGGGCACGCCCGCGAGCTCCACCGTGTTCGACAACTGGAGCAACAAGGGCTTCGCGCCCTGGCTCAGCTCGCTGCCCAGCTCCAGCGCCGACTCGTACATCTCGGGGTGGGTCATCGTGGGCGGGACGGTGATGGCGACGAAGAGCGTGCAGTGGAGCAGCGTGGACGGTGAGACCTTCAGCGGCACCTTCACGCTGCGCCACGCGCCCGACCCGAACTAATCGTCTCTCTCCCTCTCCCCCTACGGGGGAGAGGGTCGGGGAGAGGGGCAGAACGCTTGCGCCGGCGGCATGGTACGAGCCCGCATGCCGAAGACGCTCGCCGCCATTCCCCGTGCCGTGCTGGTGGGCGTGCAGCTCCCCGGCGTGAGCGACGTCGACCACCAGGGCGATCTCGCCGAGCTGGGGCGGCTGGTGCACACGCTGGGCTTCGAGGTGGTCGGCACGGTGAGCCAGAAGCGCAACGGCCTGGCGTCGGGCACGGTGGTGGGCGAGGGCAAGCTCAAGGAGCTCGCGAAGCTCACCGGCGGCACGGGCGAAATCCCCACCGGCGCCCCGGATCGAAAGTCGAAGGCGCGCGAGAAGTGGGAAAGCGACGACGAAGAAGAGGAAGAGGAGCCCGAAGAGCTCGATGAAGAAGGCGAGCCCACCGCGCGCGCCACGGTGGTGGTGGTGGACCACGAGCTCTCCCCCAGCCAGGCCAGGAACCTCGAGCGCGCCACGCAGGCGCAGGTGCTCGATCGCACCGGCGTCATCGTCGACATCTTCCATCGCCACGCCAAGAGCCGCGAAGCGCGCATGCAGGTGGAGATCGCCCGGCTCAACTACGTGGCCCCGCGCATGCGCGAGGGCGCCGGCGGCACCGAGCGCCAGCAGGGCCGGGGGGCCGGCGATTCACAGCTCGAGCTCGACCGTCGGAAGGTGCGCGATCGCATCGCCGAGCTCAAGCAGCAGCTGGCCGCCATTCACGCGGATCAAGACCAGCGCCGCTTCGCCCGGAAGGATCAGCAGCGCGTCGCGCTCGTCGGCTACACCAACGCCGGCAAGTCGTCGCTGATGCGCGCGCTCACCGGCAGCGAGGTGCTGGTGGCCGATCGCCTCTTCGCCACCCTCGACACCACCGTGCGCGCGCTGCAGCCCGAGACGCGCCCGCGCATCCTGGTGTCGGACACCGTCGGCTTCATCAAGAAGCTGCCGCACGACCTGGTGGCCTCGTTCAAGTCGACGCTCGACGAGGCGCTCGAGGCCTCGCTGCTGCTCTACGTGGTCGACGCGGCGGACCCCACCAGCGAGGCCCAGCTCGAGGTGACCCGCGGCGTGCTCAGGGAGATCGGCGCCGAGACGGTGCCGAGCCTGCTGTTGCTCAACAAGGCCGATCGCCTCGACCCAGCGCAGCGCGCCGCGGCCATCGCCCGCCACCCCGAGGGCCTGGTGCTGTCGGCGCACTCGCACGACGACGTGATGGCGCTGCGCCAGCGGATCATCGATCACTTCGAGAAGTCGATGGTCGAGGCCGAGCTCGTCATTCCCTACGCGAAGCAGGCGCTGATCGCCGAGGTGTACGAGACCGCGCGCGTGGTGTCGGAGTCGTTCGACGAGTCGGGCCGCAGGCTGCTGATTCGGGCGCTGCCGGGAGCACTGGCCCGCCTCACGCAGCGCTGAAGAGCTGCGCTGGTGCGTGAGTTGCACACCCGGGCGGAATGGCGCGTGCGCGTGAAGCGTGGGTCGGCAAGACGTACCCCCTGGGCGCGACGTTCGACGGCTACGGCACCAACTTCGCCGTGTTCTCCCGGGTGGGGGAGAAGGTCGAGCTGTGCCTGTTCGATCACGCCAGAAATGAGGAGCGGCTCCCGCTGCTGCGCGGCGAAGGCCACGTGTGGAGCGCCTTTCTCCCGGGCGTAGGTCCCGGCCAGTACTACGGCTTTCGGGTCCACGGCCCCTGGGCCCCGCTGCAGGGCCTGCGCTGCAACCCCCACAAGCTGCTGCTCGACCCCTACGCCAACTCGATCGCTGATCGGCTCACCTGGGGGCAGCCCCTCTTCGGTCATCGACTCGATGCGCCTGAGCAGCGCAACGACGAAGACAGTGCGCCGACCGTGTTCAAGAGCGTGGTGGCCGATCGCTGGTTCGACTGGGGCAACGATCGCCGGCTGAACACGCCCTGGCACGACACGGTCATCTACGAGGTGCACGTGAAGGGCTTCACCGCCCGGCACCCCGACATCCCCGAGGAGCTGCGCGGCACCTACCTGGGCCTCTCGCACCCCGTCGCCATCGAGCACCTGCAGCGCCTCGGCGTCACCGCGGTCGAGTTGCTGCCCATTCACCAGTTCCTGCACCAGGGTCCCCTGCTGCAGAAGGGCCTGCGCAACTACTGGGGCTACGTCACCATCGGCTTCTTCGCGCCGCACGACGAGTACGCCTCGCGCAAGGCGATCGGCGCCGCGGTGGCAGAGGTGAAGAACATGGTGCGCACGCTGCACCAGGCGGGCATCGAGGTGATCCTCGACGTCGTCTACAACCACACCGCCGAAGGCAACCACCTGGGACCGACCCTCTCGTTCAAGGGCTTCGACAACCAGGAGTACTACCGCCTGATGCCGGACCAGCCGTTCTACTATTACGACACCACCGGCACCGGGAACTCGATGCACGTGCGGCAGCCGTTCGTGCTGCAGCTGATCATGGACTCCCTGCGCTACTGGGTGCAGGAGATGCACGTCGACGGGTTCCGCTTCGATCTCGCGGCCAGCCTCGCGCGCGAGCTGCACGAGGTGGACAGGCTGGCGACCTTCCTCCAGCTGGTGCACCAGGACCCGGTGCTGCGCTCGGTGAAGTTGATCGCCGAGCCGTGGGACCTGGGGCCCGGCGGCTACGCGGTGGGCGCGTTTCCACCCATCTGGTCGGAGTGGAACGGAAAGTTCCGCGACGGCATGCGCGATCTCTGGCGCGGCAGCGACGGCGCCTTGCAGGAGTTCGGCAGGCGCTTCGCGGGCTCGGCTGATCTCTACCAGGGCGACGGCGCGCGGCACCCCTCGGCGAGCATCAACTTCATCTCGGTGCACGACGGCTTCACCTTGAAGGACCTGGTCTCCTACGGCTCGAAGCACAACGAGGCGAACGGGGAAGACAACCGCGACGGCACCGACGACAACCGCTCGTGGAACTGCGGGACCGAAGGCGACACCGACGAGGCCGGCGTGCTCGCCCTGCGCGCCCGGCAGCAGCGCAACCTGCTGGTGACCCTCTTCCTCTCGCAGGGGGTGCCGATGCTCGCCGGCGGCGACGAGCTGGGGCGCACGCAGCAGGGCAACAACAACGCGTACTGCCAGGACAACGAGCTCGCGTGGTTCGACTGGGAGAACGCCGACCAGGGGCTGCTCGCCTTCACCTCGAAGCTGGTGGCGTTCTATCGAAGGCACCCGACCTTCCGCCGGCGCGGCTGGTTCCAGTCGGGCGACGACATCGTCTGGCTGCGGCCCGACGGCGAGGCGATGGCGAGCCCCGACTGGCAGGAAGGAAAGGCGGTGGGGGTCTTCCTCGATGGCGAAGGGCTGGTGGCCAGAGATCAACGCGGCCGCCGCATCGTCGACGCCAGCTTCTTCGTGGCGCTCAACGCCTCGCCTGATCCGGTGGAGTTCGCCATTCCTGCCCGGCTGGGGACCCGCTGGGAGCGGGTGTTCGACACCGAGGTGGGGTTCATCGACGTCTCCCTGGCAGACGCGGTGCTGCCGGTGTCGGTGCCTCCGCGCGCGGTGGCGACGTTCCGGAGGCGAGAGTGATCCCTCCACGGGCGACGTACCGCCTGCAGCTGCGGCCGGGCTTCGGCTTCGACGAGGTCGCGCAGCTCGCCGACTACCTGGTGGAGCTCGGCGTCAGCCACGTCTACGCCTCGCCCTACCTGCAGGCGACGCGCGGCTCTGAGCACGGCTACGACGTCGTCGATCACCGGCGCGTGAACAGCGAGCTGGGCGGCGAACAAGCCCACGCGCGCATGAGCGAGCTGCTCGCCGCGCGCGGGCTGGGGCAGCTGGTCGATCTCGTGCCCAACCACATGGCCATCGGCACCCCCGACAACGCCTGGTGGTGGGACGTGCTCGAGAACGGGCGCTCCAGCCGCTACGCCTCGTACTTCGACGTCGACTGGCACCCAGGAGAAGCCGCGGACAACCGCATTCTCTTGCCGATCCTCTCACAGCGGTACGCCGACGCCGTCGCCACCGGGGCCATCAAGGTCAGCCGCGACGACTCGCACTTCCAGGTCAACTACGCCGAGCACCGGCTGCCGGTGGCGGTGCGCTCGTTGGGTGAGCCTCTGGGCCGGGTGGCCGCGCGGCTGGGCGCGCCGGAGCTGGCCTTCTTCGCCGACGCCCTGGCCGCGTTGCCCAAGCCGGGCGCGACCGACCAGGTCTCCACCCTGCGCCGCCATCGCGACAAGGAGGTGCTCGAGCAACTGCTCTCGCGCTGCTTCGCGGAGCGGCCCGAGCTCGCGCGCGCGGTCGACGACGAGCTGCTGGCGTTGTGCGCCGACGGCCGCCGCCTCGACGCGTTCCTCGAGCAGCAGAACTGGCGGCTGGGGTTCTGGCGCTACGCGCTGGGCGAGCTGGGCTACCGCCGCTTCTTCGACGTGGCGATGCTCGCGGGGTTGCGGGTGGAAGAGCCGGGGGTGTTCGATGACGTGCACGCGCTGGTGCTCAAGTGGATCGCCGACGGCACCATCGACGGGCTGCGCATCGATCACGTCGACGGCCTGCGCGATCCTTCCGGCTATCTCGAGCAGCTGCGCGGCCGCGCGCCCAACGCCTGGCTGCTGGTGGAGAAGATCCTCGCGCCCGACGAGCAACTCCCGAAGCACTGGCCGGTCGACGGCACCACCGGGTACGAGTTCGTCCGCCTGCTCGACGGCGTCTTCGTCGATCCCGCGGGACAGCCCCCGCTGGAGCGGCTGTGGCGCGAGTTCGGGGGAGACCCTTCCCCCATCGGGGTGCAGGCCCGGCGCGCCCGGCTCGACGTGATCGAGGGGCTGCTGGCCAGCGAGCGGGACCGGCTGGTGGCGTTGGCGCTCAAGCTGGTGTCGGGCGAGCCGACGCTGCGCGACGTCACCGCCCGGGAGCTGGGCGTCGCCATCACCGAGCTGCTCGCGAGCTTCCCCGTGTACCGCACCTACGCGCGCCCGGGCCGGGTCACCAACGACGTCGATCGCGCGCACGCCGAGGTCGCCTTCGCGGCCGCCGCCGCCGCGCAGCCCGAGGTGGACCGCCGGGTGTGGGAAGCGCTGCGGCGCGCGCTGCTCCTCGAGCGGCCGGGCGTGAACGAGGCCGAGCTGGCGCTGCGCTTTCAACAGACCTCGGGCGCGGTGATGGCCAAGGGCATCGAGGACACGCTGTTCTACCGGAACGGCCGCCTGTTCGCGCTCAACGAGGTCGGCGGCGCGCTCGATCGCTTCGGCGTCTCCCTCGACGAGCTGCACGCGACGTTGGCTGCCGCGCGGCCCAGGACGCTGCTCACCACCAGCACGCACGACACCAAGCGCGGCGAAGACGTGCGCGCGCGGCTGCTGGTGCTCAGCGAGCTGCCAGAGCTGTGGGCGCAGACGGTGTCCCGGTGGTCTTTGCGGGCCCGCCAATACCGGCTGGGCGCGCTGCCCGATGGCCCCACCGAATATCTCATCTGGCAGACGCTGGTCGGCGCCTGGCCGCTCTCGTGGGAGCGCGCGGTGGCCTACCTGGAGAAGGCCACGCGCGAGGCGAAGCAGCACACCTCGTGGCTGACGCCGGACGCCAGCTACGAGGCGGCCATCACCGCCTTCGTGCAGGGCGTGTTGGCCGACGCGGAGTTGGCCTTCGAGCTCGAGGGCTTCGTCGCCTCGCTCGAGCACGCGGCGCGACGCACCTCGCTCTCGCGCACGTTGCTCA
>VFKJ01000378.1 GCA_009885595.1 Myxococcales bacterium
GGGGCTCAAGGCCGACGTGGTCGCGAAGAACTGAATCTCCCTCTCCCCCTGCGGGGGAGAGGGTCGGGGAGAGGGGTAGAACCGGTTCTGGAAACGCTCCGCCGATCCGGAACTTCACCCGTGCTCGCCTCCTCTCCCTGACCCTCTCCTCCGCAGGAGGAGAGGGAAACGGCTAGAAGGCCCCGATGCGGAAACACGCCTTCGTGCTCGTCCTCCTGCTCGCAGGCTGCAAGGTCAAGGAACCGGGCCTCACCATCCTGGTCACCGCCGACGACGAAGCGCTCGTGCGCGACGGCCTGGCCTTCATCGGCGACGATCGCCTTCACACGAAGATCGTCGCCTCGCCCGAGAGAGACCTCGCCGCCCGCGAAGGGGCGGTGGTCGCGATCAGCAGCAACGACGCGTGCGCCGAGTGTTACCGCCTCGAGGGCAGCGGCACCCTGCTCCACGTGCGCGGCGGTGGACCCCTGGGCCGGCAGTACGGCCTCTGGCACGCGCTCGAGGCGCTGGGCTATCGCTTCCCCCACCCGCGCTACACGAAGACGCCGGCCGACTTCACCACCGCCGACCCCAGCGTGCTCGGCCGCGACTACGCCCCCGAGGTGAAGAAGCGCCGCGGCCTGCACCTGCACACCCTTCACCCCATCGAGACGCTCTACGACTTCTGGATCCCCTCGCCCGAGAACCTCGAGGGCGGCAAGCGCGCGATCGACTTCCTCATCAAGAACCGCGGCAACTACCTGCAGTGGTGCGCGCTCGACGACATCGTGAAGGACCCCTCGCTCCACCCCGCCTGGGCCGCGCACACGAAGGCGCTCACCGACTTCGCCCACGCGCACGGCGTGCACACCGGCATCGCGCTGCAGCTCTTCGGGCAGAGCAACCTGCAGAACGCGTTCGACCTCATCGACGATCTGACGGTCGATCCCACGCCCGAGATGGAGCGCCGCCTGCACGTGCTCCTCGACGGCACCGGCTTCGACACCCTCAACCTGAGCTTCGGGGAGTTCTTCGCAGCAGATCCCGCGCGCTTCGTGGCCGAGGTCGACGCCGCCTACGCCGCGATGCAGCGCGTGCAGCCCGGCGTGGAGATGACCGCCACCATCCACGTCGGCAACTTCGACGACCTGCGCGTCGAGTACATGGGCACGCGGCAGCTCTATTACTTCCTCGTGCGCTACGCGAACCCGGCCATCGTGCCGTGGGTCCACACCACGATGTATTTCAACCTCTACGAAGACGCGGGGCTGGCGTACCTGCACGAGCAGTTCGACGAGCACCGCGACTACCTCGAGAACAGGCTGCGCACGGGCCAAAGCGTCGGCTACTTCCCCGAGTCGGCGTATTGGATCGCCTTCGACATCAACATCCCCACCTTCCTCCCGCTCTACGTGCGCTCGCGGCACCTCGACCTGGAGCGCCTCGCGGCCGCGGGCCCGCTCGACGATCACGTGCTGTTCAGCTCGGGCTGGGAGTGGGGCTACTGGCTCACCGACGCCGCCACCCTGCGCATGAACTATTCGCGACCCGCGAAGTGGAGCGACGTGGTGAGCGACCTTTACGGCGGCTGGGGCGCGGCGGGCGCGAGCGCGGCGGCGCTGGTGGAGCGGCTCGGCGAGGTGCAGCACCGCGCGCTCATCCTCGAGCGGCTGGCGGCGTACGTGGCCTCACGCGACCAGGTGATCGACGCGGGCGATCGCCTGGGCATCTTCAGCCAGCCAGACCGTCCCGAGTTCAGCGAGCTGCTCGCGGCCACGCCCGCAGTGCGAGCGGACTTCCGCGCGCGCGTGCTCTCGAAGCTGAAGGTGCACGCCGATGAGCTCACCGCGCTCGCCGCCGAAGCCGAGGCGCTGCCCTCGGACGATCCGGTGATGGCCGAGCTCAAAGACGGCGTGCAGGTGACCGCCGCCCGGGTGCGCTTCATTCACGCGCTCTACGCGGCCACCCTCTCGTACGCGGACACCGGCAGCGAAGGCGGCTTCATCGCCGCGGCGGAGACCGAGCTCGCCGCGGGCAAGGTGATCGTCGCGCGGCGCCGCCGGGCCCTGTGGGATCCAGATCCGAAGACCATCTTGCGCGACACGCCGAACCCGACCTTCTACCAATACGGCTACCTGCGCGAAGGCGACTCCTTGTGCTTCTGGGAGCGCGAGCGGGCGCAGGCGCGCAACGCAGTGCTGCAGGCGGGCCAGGCCGTGCCGGGCTGCATCCTCTGACGCCGGCTGCTCGTTCGGGA
>VFKJ01001141.1 GCA_009885595.1 Myxococcales bacterium
AACAGGCGACCCAGCCGCGCCGCGCCGTCGAGCGCCAGCAGGGGCGCGATCGACAGCAGCCCCACGTCGACCAGCCGCAGCTCAGCGCCCTCGGCGAACATCGTGAACGCCTGCCACCCCAGCAGCAGCAAGCTGGTGATCGCGCCCAGCCACGCCGCGGTCGGCGAGTAGCGCCGCAACACCACGCCCGCGCAGAGCACGGGCACCATCCACACCAGCCACGACACCGGCAGTTCCTTGCCCCGCTGCAGCCACATCGCCGCGCTGACGATCAAGAAGAGCGGTCCCAGCAGCAGCTTCCAGGCCACGCTCCGCGCCGCCGCAGGCAGGTGCTGCTTCATCACGAGCAGCGCGCACGGCTCGCACCACGCCTGGGTCAGGCAGTCTTCGCAGCAGAACGAGCCGCAGCGCGCACAGGTCGCCCCCGCTGAGAGGTGTGGGTGCCTCGCGCACCGCGCTTCAGCGTCGAACCACTCGCTCCACTCGGCCGCCATAGGCGGCTCTGACACTACCCACTCCCATCAAGTTCCGTTGCTGTACGTCTTTCCAAGCGGTTGATAAGGCAGGTCCATGAATTTCGAGCTCACCGAGATCCAGCGGGACATTCAGAAGATGACGCGCGACTTCGCCCTGCGCGAGCTCATCCCCAACGCGAAGAGGTGGGACGAGAACCACGAGTGGCCGACCGACGCGATCAAGAAGCTCGCTGAGCTCTCCCTGCTCGGCATCGCCGTCCCGGAGAAGTGGGGCGGGGCGGGCCTCGACAACGTCAGCTACGCGCTCGCGATGGAAGAGATCAGCCGCGGCTGCGCTTCCACCGGCGTGATCATGTCGGTGAACAACTCGCTCTACTGCGACCCGATCTCCAAGTTCGGCACCGACGCGCAGAAGGAGAAGTGGCTCAAGCCCTACGCCACCGGCGAGAAGCTCGGCTGCTTCGGCCTCACCGAACCGCAGGCCGGCTCCGACGCCGCCGCGCAGCAGACGGTCGCGGTGAAGAAGGGCGACCACTACGTCGTCAACGGCTCCAAGAACTGGATCACCTGCGGCCCCAAGGCCGACGCCATCGTCCTCTTCACGATGACGAACAAGGAAGCCGGCAACAGAGGCATCACCGCCTTCGTCGTCCCCACGGACAGCAAGGGCTTCAAGCGCATGGCCCCCGACAAGAAGATGGGCATCAGCGCCGCCTGGAGCTGCACCATGTACTTCGAGGACCTGGAGGTGCCCGCCGAGAACCTGCTGGGCAAGGAAGGCGAGGGCTTCAAGGTCGCCATGTCCACCCTCGACGGCGGCCGCATCGGCATCGCCAGCCAGGCCCTGGGCATCGCGCGCGCGGCTCACGAAGAGGCGCTGCGCTACTCCGGCGAGCGCAAGTCGTTCGGCAAGTTCATCCGCGAGCACCAGGCGATCCAGTTCATGCTCGCCGACATGGCCACCGAGATCGACGCGGCGCGCCTGCTGGTGCACCGCGCCGCGGTGATGAAGGACAAGGGCGTGCGCCACTCGCCGGAGTCCGCGATCAACCGGGGCCCCAACACCCCGGCGACGAACTCCGCGAACTCCGCCATGTTGTTGGTGAGGGC
>VFKJ01000032.1 GCA_009885595.1 Myxococcales bacterium
GCGAGCTCCTTGACGGTGTACTGCCTGGGCAAGAACACGTCGGTGGCGGGGTTCCACTCCGCGACGTCGACGCCGTTGAGGATGCCGTGCAGCACGTCCGCGCGCTTCCGGAGCAGCCCCTCGAGGCCGACGCCGAACTGGGGCGTCTGGATCTCCCTGGCGTAGCTCGGGGAGACGGTGGTGATCAGCTCTGCCGACACCAGCGCGGCCTTCATGAAGGACAGGCGATCGTAGAACTCCACGCCCGCGGGGGTGAAGAGGTCCCACGGGATGCCCAGCGTCTCGAGGTCGAACTTGGGGAAGAGGCCCTGGTAGGCGAGGTTGTGAATGGTGAACACCCGGCGCGCCTTGCCGAGCGGCGTGTGGGCGAAGCCGTTCTTGAGCGCGAGCAGGGCGAGGCCGGCCGGCCAGTCGTTGGCCTGCACCACCTCGGGCACGAAGCCTTCCCGCTGGGCGAAGGCGAGCGCGCCCATCGAGTACGCCGCGAAGCGCCGCGCGTCGTCGGGGTACCCGTAATACTCGTCGCGATCGAACAACTCGGGCGCGTCGAGAAAGAAGAGCTGCCCCGAGGGCATCGGCTGTTGGAAGAGGCGCAGCTCCACCGGCCCGAAGGGGAAGTGGAGCGTCAGCGGCCCACCCACCAACTGCAACGCGCCTCGGGGAACGCCCCGGTAGAGCGGCGTCATCACCCGAACGTCGTGACCGCGCGCGGCCAGCGCCCAGGGCAAGGCGCCTGAGACGTCGCCCAACCCGCCCGTCTTGGAGAAGGGCGCCACTTCGGAGCTCAAGAAGAGAATGCGCAGGGCCACGGAAGGCGCGTCCCTAGCGCACTTCCTTCGTCTGGAGGTCTGCGGGGTGTGGGAATAGAGAACGACAAGACAGGGAGCACACGATGACGCAGACCGACTGGCAGGAGCCCTTCACGCGCTTTGGCACCCTCTTCGAAGAGGCCAAGCGGGCCGTCCCTCAGGATCCGAACGCGATGTCGCTGGCGACGGTCGACGCGAACGGCCGACCCAGCGTGCGCGTGGTGCTGCTGAAGGACTTCGACCCCAAGGGCTTCGTCTTCTACACGAACCACCTCTCCGCCAAGGGCAAGGCGCTCGACGCCACCCGGCTCGCGGCGATCAACTTCCACTGGCCCGCGCTCTTTCAGCAGGTGCGCGTGGAAGGCACGGTGGAACAGGTCAGCACCGCCGAGGCCGACGCGTACTTCGCCACCCGGCCGCGGGTGTCGCAGCTGGGCGCCTGGGCCTCGGAGCAGAGCCAGCCGCTCACCTCACGCGAAGCGCTGGAGGCGCGCCTGACGGTGCTCACCGCGAAGTACGAAGGCGCGACCGTGCCGCGGCCGCCGCACTGGGGCGGCTACCGGCTCAAGCCCGATCGCATCGAGTTCTGGAAGGCGCACGAGTTCCGCCTGCACTGGCGGGAGGAGTACGTGAAGTCAGGCGAAGGGTGGCGGCGCAGCTGGCTCAACCCGTAGGGCGCGGGGAACAACGCTCAGAGGGGACGGGGGCTGAACGGTTTTCCCCCCGCGCAACAGTCGAAGAGGCCCTCGACGCCGAGTTCTTTTGACTCCGTGAGCCAGGCTTCGACTCGTTGGCGTTCAAAACCTCGACTCAATCTGCCACCGTACAGGTCGGGCGCCTGTACGCTGGGAGATTGAGTCGCCCACTTCGTCACGTGAGCGTCTTCGTTCCGCGCTGAGGGCCTCTTCGAATCAATCACCGAAGCCAACCTGACCCCTGCGTCCCCCTGAGGCTGTGGTTGAACGTGATTCACCTCACCGGCGCGCAGAGATCCACGGCCAACCCCTCAGATCTCAAAGAACTGAGGGTGCTCCCCACCCGCAACAGCCCGTAACTCGAGGCGCTTCCGCTGGCCCACCGCTCGCAAATGGACGCCGCGCGAAGGCCGGAACACTTGCGGAGGAAGCACCATGTCAAAGCACTGGATGACTCGATGGCGGGCGGCGGCGGTGGCGGCGGGGATCGCTGGTTTCCTCGGAGGCTGCGGCTCGGAGACGAAGGTCCCGCCCCCTCCCGCGGTGGTGAACCGCGTCTCGTTGCAGGCCTTCAGCGGCAGCTCGGCCTGTCAGGATCTCGAGACCTACCTCGAAGACACCGCGGTGATGCAGATGCGCACGCAGCTCGAGGCGCAGCGTGACGGCGTGCCGAGCTGGGGTTGGTGGGGCGGCTGGGGCGGCAGGGGCTTCGAAGACGCGTCGCTGGGCGGCGTCGCGCCGGCGTCGGCGAACTCCGCGGGCACGCAGGGCCCGACCAACGTCACCACCACCAACAACCAGGTCGTGGGCGTCGACGAGGCCGACTTCGTCAAGAACGACGGCACGCGCATCTTCGCGCTCTCCGGCAAGACGCTGCACGCGGTGAAGAGCTGGCCCGCTGATCAGACGGCGGTGCAGGGCACCCTGGAGATCGAAGGCTACCCCCGCGAGATGTTCCTCGATGGCACCGACAAGGCCGTCGTCTTCTCCAGCATCTACACCTGGTACCCGCTCTCCAACGCGGGCGGGGTGCAGTGCCTGGGCATCAACTGCGGCTACTACTACTCGAACACCGTGAAGGTGACCGAGGTTGACGTGAGCGACATGTCGAACCTGCGGGTGGTGCGCGAGGTCTTCCTGCCGGGCAACTACGACTCCGCGCGCAAGGTGGGCACCTCGGTGCGAATGGTGCTCTCCGATTCGTTCAACTTCCCGCCCGGCTTCAAGTGGAGCCCCGACTGGGAACAGAACCTGTGGAACGACCCCATTCGCCTGCGCAGCGCCTACAACCGGATCATCGCGCAGAACGAGACGCTCATTCGCAGCCAGACGCTGGCCGAGTGGGTGCCCGCGGCGAAGATCGTCAGCGGTGGGGCGACCACCCTGGTGCCGCACGCCTGTGATGCCTTCGCGCGGGTGAACGCGCCGACGCGGCTGGGCCAGGTCTCGGTGGTGACGCTCGACCTCGCGGGCAACTCGATCAACCGCACCTCGATCCTCGCCGAGCCCGGCGAAATCTACGCCTCGGCCAGCAACCTCTACGTGGCGACGCGCCACTGGTGGTGGTGGCCGGCGCCCGGTCAGCGCGACACCACTTACCTGCACAAGTTCGACATCACCCAGCCGGGCGCCGCGGTCTACGTGGCCTCGGGCACCGTCGACGGCCACATCGTCGACCAGTTCTCCATGGACGAAGCGGCCTCGGGTCACTTCCGCGTGGTGACCACCATTCAGACGCGCGTCCCCGACACCACCAACCCGAACAACTGGTGGGGCACCATGCAGACCACCAACCGCCTCACGGTGCTGGGGGAGAACTCGGGCTTCCTCGACGTGGTGGGCCAGTCGCCGGACCTCGCCGAGGGCGAGCGGGTGATGTCCAGCCGCATGGTGGGCGACAAGGGCTTCGTGGTGACCTTCCGCCAGGTGGACCCGCTCTTCACCTTCGACCTGAGCGATCCCACCAACCCGCGGGTCATCGGCCAGCTCAAGATTCCGGGCTTCTCGACCTACATCCACCCGATTGACGCGAACCACCTGCTCACCATCGGCACCTACGTGCCGGAGCCGCTGCCCGGCCAGCCGCAGAACTGGCAGGAGCGCGCGCTGCAGCTCGCCATCTTCGACGTGAGCGACCTGGCGCACCCGGTTCAGACGCACACGCAGCTGGTGGGCACCGCCTACGGCTGGAGCGAGGCCGCCAGCGAGCACAAGGCCTTCAACTACTTCGCGGCCAAGAAGCTGCTGGCGATTCCCTTCGCGGACTGGAGCAACTCGGCGACGGGCAACGACTACTGGAACTACTTCAAGTCGGACCTGCGGGTGTTCTCGGTCGACCCGGTGCTCGGCTTCACCACGCGCGGCGCGGTGAACATGGGCGACCTGTACCAGACGTACCAGTACTCGAACTGGGTCTACTACTGGCAGCCGTACGTGCGGCGCAGCGTGATGGCGGACGACTTCGTCTACGCCATCAGCGACTCGGGCATCCGGGTGGCGAACATCGCCAACCTCTCGGCGCCCCTGGCGACGGCGCGCTTCCAGAAATACGTCGAGCAGTAAGTCGACCGCTACTCAGTGACGACGGGCCCGCGAGGCAAGCCTTCGCGGGCCCGTCGTGCTTTCAGCGCTGCGGCGCGCTGGGCCGGGTGACCCGCTCCGGGCCGCTGGGCCTGGGCGGCTTCGCTTCGCCGGTGCTGCTGACGTCGTACACGTGCAGCCGCTTGAAGACGTCCTTGGCGCGATCGACTTCCTTCCCGTCCTCGGTGTGCACCGAGATGAGGATGTTGCCGTCGCGGATCTTCCCCTCGTACTGCTTGGCCTCGAGCTCGGGGATGCCCATGCCGACGAGCGCCCCGGTGAGGCCACCGACGGCCGCACCCACGGCGGCGCCACTGAGCGCGGCCAGCAGCGGGCCGGCGGCGATCAACGGGCCGAGCCCGGGGATGGCGAGGGCGCCGATGCCCGCGAGCAGGCCCAGGGTTCCGCCCGCGAGGCCCCCGGTGCCGGCCCCTGCGACCGCGCCTTCCGGGGCCTTGGTGTGCTTCTCGTGCGCGAAGTCGCGGGTGCCGGCCTGGTCGGGGAACAACGCCGAGATGTCACCCTCGGCGAAGCCAACGCGCTTGAGCTCCTGCACCACGAACTCGGCTTCTGCGTAACTCTTGACGATTCCCAAAACGGCTCGTTTGGCCATGGTGAATTCCTTGTCTGGTTGGGGGGGTCAGTCCTTCGGAGGCTCGACCTCGAGCTGATCATCGACCTCGAGCACCCCGCCGACGGTGCGCGCGACGGCGTCGATGCGAGCCTTCTCGAGGGTCGTCTTCACGGGTCCGCGGAGCACCACGTTCCCGCTGCGGGTGATCACCTTCACGTTCTTCGCGTTGAAGGAGAGCGAGTCGTCCTTCATCAACGCCTTGCGGATCTCGGCGGTGATGCGGAGGTCCTCTGCCGAGTTGCTCTGATCGAGCGGCGTCAGCGCGGTCCCCTTGCGATCGCGTTCGTTGATGCCGGTGTTGTCAGCGTCGCGCGTCTCGCTGTCCTGCACGAGGGGGCTGTCGGGTGGGGCGGTCCGTGCGGGAGCCGTGTCCGGCCGGGGCCGCGGCGCGGTGGCCGTGGGCGTCCTCCCCGCCTGGCTTCGGCGCTGGCTCTGCTCCGCCGCCGCCCGTTCTTCCTGCTCGCGCTCGGCTTCGTTGACGTGAGAGCAGCCGAAGACGCCGAGGGCTGCGACCGCGATGAGACTCTTTCTGAAGATGGTCATGGGGCACCTCAGAGCAAC